>CALWKP010000040.1 GCA_944381295.1 uncultured Clostridia bacterium
CACCCTTGCCGTAGCTTGTGCCAACACATCGTTCAGCATCCCGGTAGCAATCCTCATTGCGTTCATATTTGCCACATGCCGCAACAATTCAAAAAGACGGTCAATTCTTTGTCCCGTTTGAGCTGACAGGAAAATAATCGGTGCATATGGCATAAAGGAAAAGTCATGTTCCAGCTTTTTCCGATATTCCTGCATGGTACGGCCGTCTTTTTCGATCAGATCCCATTTGTTTACGACAATCACACAGCCTTTTCCTGCTTCGTGTGCCAACCCCGCAACCTTGGAATCCTGTTCTGTGAACCCTACCGATGCATCAATCATAATAGCGCATACATCTGCACGTTCAATCGCCATCTGCGCACGGATAACACTATACCTTTCAATGGAATCTTCTACTTTATTCTTCCGACGCAGTCCCGCTGTATCGATCAGAATAAATTTCCCGTACTTATTTTCTACCGGCGTATCAATGGCATCACGAGTTGTCCCGGCAATATCAGATACGATACAGCGGTTTTCCCCGGAAATTTTATTGACCAATGAGGATTTACCTACATTCGGTTTCCCGATAATGGCAACTTTAATAATTTCGCCGTCCTCTTCCTCCTCCGTTTCCGGCGGAAGATTTTCCAAAATACGGTCCAGTAAATCACCAGTACCGTGCCCATGGACAGACGATACTTGTACAGGGTCTCCAAGCCCTAAATTATAGAACTCATAAAAATCTGCCGGAGGTTCTCCGAGCGTATCGCATTTATTGACACATAATACTACCGGACGGCCACTTTTCAGCAACATGGAGGCAATATCAGCATCTGTTGCCACTACCCCGGTACGCAGATCTGTCACCAAAACGATCACATCTGCTGCATCTATTGCGAGCTGCGCCTGCATGCGCATCTGCGACAAAATAACATCTTTCGAATCCGGCTCAATCCCACCGGTATCCACTAATAAAAATTTACGGTTTAGCCATTCACATTCCCCATAAATCCTATCCCGTGTAACACCAGGCGTATCATCTACGATGGAAAGCCTCTGGCCAATCAGCTTATTAAACAAAGTGGATTTGCCAACATTCGGCCTGCCGACAATCGCCACTACGGGTTTTGACAAGTTGAATCACTCCCTATTATCGCATCCAGCAACTCATATCCATCGTTCTTCACCGGACGCACCTTTACCCCCAAAGCCTTTTCCAGGTCGTCCAAGGAAACGCCATCCAGGAAAATATCCCCCTCGTGCCGCAACATTACGGATGGAATCAACAATTCCTCTCCGAGAGTTTTCCCTTTGAGCTGTTTGATGATATCCCCGCCCGTTACCAGCCCGGCAACATCAATCGTCGGACCAAAAAAATCGTTTCTGACAGGAATTATCTCACACGTTAAATTATTACATGTTCTGCGCAGTTCGTCAAGTAAGGAATTTAAAAACCCGTAAGCCGCTACCCCTGTCGCAATCGTTACATGACGCGGCGCGGTAATTTTCTCCATCCCCTCCAGCGCATCCAAAAACTCACTTTTCAGACTGGTCAGCAGACCAACTCCATTTTCCAACTGCACGTAATCTTCATAATATTCCGGTCCGGGGAGTTCTCGTTTGGCAGTCAGGTAAAACTCATCCGCCGCATATACGGTTCTATTCCCCTTTTCCTTTAAAAACTTTTCTCCATATCTCTCGACAATCTCCAGAACATTTTCCGCGGTCTCCTGCCGGTATGTTTCCAGAGGATACAAGCCGTCTCGATATTTCGTCACCCCTACCGGTACAACAGCGATGCTCTGCACCTGTAAACGTCCCAAGTCTTCCAAAGAACGTTCCAACTCTGCTCCATCGTTCATTCCCGGACAAAGTACCAGCTGGCAATTCATCTGGATCCCCGCTTCTGAAAAACGGTGCATCACCTGCAGTGCTTCACCTGCAAACCGGTTCCCCATCATTTTCACCCGGAGTTCCGGGTTTGTGGTATGCACGGAAATATTGATCGGGCTGATATGCATTTTGATAATACGGGAAATTTCATGTTCACTTAAATTTGTAAGCGTTACGTAATTTCCAAATAGGAATGAAAGCCGTGAATCATCATCTTTAAAATACAGCGTGCTGCGCATTCCTTTTGGCAACTGGTCAATAAAACAAAAAATGCAACGGTTCCTGCAGCTATGCTGCTGGTCCATCAGATAGGTTTCAAATTGACATCCCAGAGCTTCATATTGGCCTTTGCGCAACGAGACATGTTTCTCTTTTCCATTTGTCTCGCGAAGCAGCAGATCCACTCTGGTATCTGTTTCATAAAATCGATAATCCAAAACATCTAAAATCTCATGTCCATTGATCGAAATCAACGTTTCCCCTGCACTCACCCCGGCATATGCCGCCGGGCTATCCTTTTCTACACCAATAATTGTTACTGCCATATTCTCTTTCCTCCCGACGGTATCCGTTCTCTCCGAAAAAAATAGAGAAGGATCACTCCTTCTCTACTCTTCAGACGAAACTTATGCTTCTTTTCTTACTACTTCACGGCCATTGTAGTAACCGCAGTTTCCGCAAACCCTGTGAGGTGTCTTATACTCCCCGCACTTCGGGCACTTCATCAGAGCCGGAGCGCTCAGCTTCCAAACATTGGAACGTCTTTTGTTTTTCCTTGCACTGGATAATTTTCTCTTTGGTACCGCCATCGTCAGCACCTCCTTATATCGCTAAGACTAATCTATCAGTTGTTTCAGAACCTCCAAGCGAGGATCAATCTGATGCGTATTGCAATCACAGCTTCCGCTGTTCAGGTTTTTGCCGCATTTCGGACACAATCCCCGACAATCCGGCTTGCACAGGTATTTACTGGGAAGTTCCAACAGGATATCTGCGCGCAACAACTCGTCTACATCAAGCTGGTAACCTTCGATCTGTAAGTAAAGATCATGATCTTCATCATTCAAGACAGGAGCCAGCATATGCTGAAAGGTATAACGATATTCTTTTTTGATTTCTTCGGCGCAACGGTCGCACGGAATGCAAAATACAAATTCTGTTTCCGCCTGAAAAAAAGCTGCACCAGCTTCATGACGGACAAACCCTTTTACTTTTACCGGAGATATGAAAGGATGATATCCACCGATTTCTGTTTCGGATAAATCCAGATCACATGCAAAAGGAAGTATTTCATCTTCCTCCAGGAACACTTTTTTTAAATCCAGGACCATGACCGACACCTCGACGTTACATTATGCTATTATATCGATTCATCTGCACTTTGTCAATAGAAAAAACTATAACTTGTGTATTTTTTTCAAAAAAATACTATTTTCGCCCTAAACAGCCGGTTGTGGAACAGAATCCGGAACAGATTCTTCCTCTTTGATTCTCTTGATCAAAATCAACGGAGTTAATTCATCCGACTGTCCTGCGGGATTATCTTTGATCAGCGCAAGCAATTCTTCATTTGGGATATCTTTCAGGGAATCCGATTTGCCAAACATTTCCTGACTCAGGTCATTCGCATCCACGAGCTGACAGCTTACCCCTAATTTCTCATAGATTTCATTGCATACTTTTTCCGGTTCTCTAGGGTTCAACAGTGCCAAATCGTGATAAATTTCAAACGAAGACCCCATATAAAACCCATCAATCCCATCGATTCCATGGCCAGCTATCTTATAAAAAACGCCGCGCTTTCCAAACAACTTTGTTACCGCTGAACAGAAGCTTGCCAACAAAATCCGTGGCAATCCTGCCAAATTAATGGCAAGTTGGAGCTTGTACGGCTCGTCCATCGCGATTCCGTGGTTGTTGGAAGAAGCGAACTTGGACAGGAACTTTGCCCAAAATCCAACTTTTACATCCTTTTTCTCCACCACATTATTTTGACACATGGCAATAATTTTTTCACTCATGGACAAAATATCCCCTTCTTCATACAGGGGAACTACGTATTTTGCGATCAAATCCACATACGATTCTCCGCGCTGGACAAAATGCGTCTGTATCGCATAACGGCGGTATTCTTTTCCGTTCACCTCTACATTGCTGCGCAGATAGTAGACGATTCCGTTTTCTTCCCGCCTTGCTTCCGGCTGATTTCTAAAAGACATTTTTTCGCTCTCCCTGGCTCCTTTGGGAGCCTCTTTCTACTTCTATCCTCTTGCTCAATCCGCATAAAACTGCTGCCGAAGGTTCCTCCGGCAGCAGCCAGTTACAGCGATCTTCTCAGATCTTTGCGATAATTTCGTTCAGGCTTTCCGGGATATCCTTTTCTTCCGCAGAAACCGAGAACGTAATTTTGACATTCGCCTGATCGGCAAGCTTATTCGCTTTCTGAATAAAGTTTTCCAGAACTGCCATATCATCGCCAATAATCTTCAAGGTGGAGTCTACAAACATGTCAGTCACGTCGTAGTTTCCTGCACAGATGCCGCTGATGAAACCAAACAGCATTTCTGCTCCCTGTACGCCGTAAGCCTCGGTATCGATCAATCTGGCCTGATGAGAAATATCATAAGTCAGTTTGAGGCCCTTTTCGATCACTACGACATTACCGTTGGAATTCTTTACTGCTTCGTTTGCTTTTTCGATCAGCTTCTTTGTTTTTCCGGAACCTTTTTTACCAATTAAGAGAGTTATCATGTTAAAACTCCTCCTGCTTTCTTTTATTGTTGCCGCGAAAGCGGTCTTTCAAACAACTACAATCAATTTTTTCAGCTTTATTTTTTCAATCTTGCTTCCAGAGCTTCTTTTTCCGCTTCATACCCAGGTTTTCCCAACAGCGCAAACATATTTTTCTTATAACTTTCTACGCCAGGCTGGTCAAATGGGTTTACTCCCATCAGATATCCCGAAATCGCACACGCCTTTTCAAAGAAATAAATAATGGAACCAAGCGTCTCTTCCGAGAAGTCCGGAGCCCTCAGCACTACATTCGGGACACCGCCGTCTGTATGGGCCAATACTGTACCTTCAAAAGCTTTTTCATTAATATATGCCATGGATTTTCCTTCCAGGAAATTTAATCCATCAACATTTTCCGGATCATTCCCGATAAAGATATCTTCTTTGGCCTTATCAAACAGAATCACTGTCTCAAACAGTGAACGACGGCCATCCTGGATATACTGTCCCATAGAATGAAGGTCTGTCGAGAAAATTACAGAGGCCGGATACAATCCCTTATTGTCTTTTCCTTCACTTTCACCGTACAGCTGCTTCCACCATTCACACATCAGAGTGAAGCACGGTTCATAGCTGACCAGAATTTCAATTTCTTTCCCTTTCCTGTACAGGATGTTCCGGATCGCTGCATACTGATAGCACGGATTACTCTCCAAATCAGGATTATTGTATTCCTTCTGTGCCAATGCCGCACCTTTCATCAACGCATCGATATCCGCTCCGCAAACAGCAATCGGGAGTAATCCTACTGCCGTCAGTACGGAATAGCGTCCGCCAACGTCATCCGGTACGACAAAGGTTTCATACCCTTCCTTATCGGCAAGCTGTTTCAAAGTCCCACGCGCTTTGTCTGTCGTACAATAAATCCTCTTACGAGCCTCTTCCTTGCCGTATTTCTTCTCCAGGAACTCGCGGAATACACGGAATGCAATAGCCGGTTCCGTCGTCGTCCCGGATTTTGAAATCATATTGATCGATACGTTTTTTCCTTCGCAAATCTTCAGCAGCTCTGCCAGCGAGGATGAACTAATACTGTTCCCTGCAAAGTAAATATCCGGTGTATCTTTCTTTAATGCATTGTAATTATTTGATTTCAGAAATTCAATAGCAGCACGGGCGCCTAAATAGGAACCGCCAATCCCGATGACTACAAACACATCGGTATCGGATTTAATTTTCTCTGCTGCTGCCTTAATACGGGCAAATTCCTCTTTATCATAAGCTGTCGGCAATTCTACCCATCCCAGGAAATCATTCCCGAGCCCAGTCCCCGCATGGAGCGCTTCATGTGCCAGCTTCACTTGCGGTGCCATAGCCGTATATTCTTTTCCCGCAATAAAATCAGACAAATGTTGAATATCCAATTTAATTGACATGTCAGTACCTCCCTTTCCTCTTCTTTGACCTTGTTTTTATTGTACAATATATTGCCGATATTTTCAAGGCGAGGCACTAGATATTTCACAAATTATTTATAAATCCACCAAATCTAACACACAGACAATAAAGCATTCAATAATGCCAGAAATGCCGAGCGGAATGTGACTGCCTCCACATCTGCTTCCGCTGTCACCGGGATTTCTTTTAACACTTCCCCGTCCAACAGGTACCGTACTGTTCCAATCGTTTGCCCTGCTTTCACTGGAGCCATCAAGGTTTCCTCCAATACCAGTTCGCTGGTTACATCCGCTTCCCGGCCTTTTGTGACCAGTAATCGGCCGGGCGATTCTGTTACCGCACCAACACTAGTTGACATTCCTTTTCCTACCGGAACTTCCGGAAGGCTTGGCGTTTCCGGCGATGCCATTGCCCAGTTCGCATACCCGTAGTCCAACAGAACTGCTGCCGAAGAAAACCGGTCCGCTGTATTCGCGCTGCCCAAAACTACTGCAATTAACTTCATCCCGTTACGCTCTGCTGTTGCGGAAATACAGCTTCCTGCCTGGCCTGTTGTTCCCGTTTTCAAGCCAGTAATCCCTTCATACGTCTTTAAGAGTTTGTTTGTGTTTACCAATTGCGTCGCACCATTGCGAACATAGTCAATCCATGTCCCTGCATACCGGAAAATCGCTTCATGCCGGATTAATTCTTTCGACATCAACGCCACATCATACGCCGAAGTCAAATGTCCTTCTTCATCAAGCCCATTACAGTTCTTGAATACGGTATCCGACATTCCAAGTTCCTGTGCTTTCTGGTTCAACAGCGTAACGAATTCATCCTCTGTTCCCGCTACATATTCTGCCAGTGCTACTGCCGCATCGTTCGCACTCATAATTACCGTGGCTTTCAATAGGTCGTCTACTGTCATGGTTTCCCCCTCTTCCAGCCAGATATCCGATCCTCCCATCGACGCCGCATGCGCGCTTGCCGTCACCGTATCTTCCAGAGTAATGCGACCCGAATCAATCGCTTCCATCACCAATAGCAGCGTCATGACTTTTGTGATCGACGCTGCCGCGCGTTTTTCATGAGGATTCTTTTCATACAGCAGTTTCCCAGTTTCCGCTTCCATCAGCACCGCTGCCGGCGCTTTTACCTCGTCCTCAGAAATTGCGGACGCCTGCACCGGTATCCCCATTACACACAGGAGTCCCATCGCCAGGCAGACGAGCCTTTTTTTCAGCTTCATATTTCCACCTCCAAATATTCATGCCCATCAACGAAACAAGCATACTTATTTTTATGCGTCAGAACCCTGTCCTATCCGTAAGCGCTCAAAATTTCGGACAAAACAATGCTATTCTATTTTTTCTTGATGGAAAAGTCCCCAAACGGATTCCCTGCTTGCAGAAAAATGGGTTCATCCGCAACGAAAGGCCGGACATTCTCTCCGGCCTTTCGTTGCGTTTATCAACGATATAATATTTTCCTCACAGTTTCTTCTGAAAGACTGTATTCCTCACAAAGTGTCTGCATGGTCGCCTTCAGATGGAAATACTTATGACGGATTTCCTCATTCCTTTGTTCATAAAAATGATATGCCCCTGTTTTTTCTCCCCATTTTTTCCTGCTTTTATCCGAAGGCACATAAATGATCTCTCCCTGCGCGTACTTTTGCAGCTCCTTCAACAATTTGTCCGGCAAAATTTCCGAAGCATTCCGATATTTCATCGCCTGTCCTTTCTTTATTGGGAGAGGACGGGGAAACAAAAAAGGAACGGTCAAGCCAAAACTCAACCGTTCCTCAAAAATCAACAGGCGGTTTTTCACCGCATGATCTGTACAGCACTTTCATATATCATAGTAACTGCCGTTTATTTTCTTACCGGGATCCCTCTTTCCGACAGATATTCCTTCAACTCTGGAATGGTGATCTCTCCAAAATGGAATAGCGATGCCGCTAACACCGCGTCAGCTTTTCCCTCTGTAAACGCATCGTAAAAATGCTCCATCTTTCCTGCGCCTCCAGAAGCGATCACTGGAATTCCAACCTTTTCCGAAATGGTACGCGTCAGTTCCAAGTCGTATCCTTCCTTAACACCGTCACAATCCATACTTGTCAGTAAAATTTCCCCGGCTCCCAAGCGTTCCGCTTCCAGAGCCCAGGCAACAGCATCTTTTCCCGTATCGACGCGCCCGCCATTGAGGTAAACCGTCCAGCCGCCCTCCGGCCGGCG
>CALWKP010000041.1 GCA_944381295.1 uncultured Clostridia bacterium
AAGGGATGAATGATGTTCTGGAGTTCATTGAGGATAATCTGTCTCAGCCGATCCGGTATGAGTCGCTATCCAAAATAGTTGGCTGTTCCGTCTATGAGTTCTCTAGGATATTTTCTTTTATGGCTGGTATGCCGGTCTCAGAATATATCCGCCGTAGACGATTATCCCAAGCCGTGTTCGATATTCAAAGCGGCAGTGAAAAAATGATCGACATAGCCCTCAAATACGGTTATGAGTCCCCTACCGCTTTTACACGGGCCTTTAAAGAACTCCATGGCACCACACCTATGTCGGCGCGCAGACAAGGTATCACCCTGAAAAACTATCCACCGATTTCCTTCGTACTCACGATTAAAGGAGTGGAACAAATGAAATTTCGAATCGAAAAAAGAGAATGCTTTCAAATCATGGGGCTATCCGGCTATGATAGTGGCGAGTGTCCTCCCGGCGATAGCCTGTCCCCTTTATGGCGAAAATTTATGGACAACTACGACGGAATTCTATGGAATAACGGAGAGAGTTTGTATACGGCGCCATTCTGGCAAGTAGCAGCCTATCAGTTTACGTCTCAAAACGGCTTGACAAAGACAATCATTGGAGCGGAAGCCAAAGACAAAGTTCCAGCAGGATTGACCGTTGAGACTATTCCCGCCGCTGATTGGGCTGTATTTACGATAAACTCGAAGACGGGATTTGACAACGTAGACAAAGCATACGCGCGCATAGTAACCGAATGGTTTCCCCAGAACCAATATATCCGCGACGAATCTGTACCGCATCTTGAAGTATTTCCCGGAGGGGATGTGGATTCGCCGGATTATGAGTGGGAAATTTGGATCCCGGTGAAAAAGCAATAAAGAAAGATCCGAAAGAATGAAGTGGCTCCAAAAAGTTAGACAATAATTTCAAATAGAAATTGTTCAAGCAACCGAAAGGGCTTGTTGTCTGTGAATTGCAGGCGGCAAGTCCTTTAGCTTTGCCTTGATGCGGCGGTTGTTGTAGTAGTCCAGATAGTCCAGACAGCCGTTCTCATGGAGCCAGTCGGTAAAGCGGTTGCGGTCAGAGTTGAATGGAGAAAACCATCTCTTCTGATAACTTGGCTGCAAGCTGTTTTTCGGCGTTTTGATGCTTGTTGCTACCAGAAAGGACTTGTGAACATCTACACCATAACAGATTGAAAATACTTCTTATCAATCTGTCCCAATAAGGGTCAGTTCCTATTCTGGGATAAATTCTGTCTGTTTGTGATTTGATACGACATGGATCCATTTTTTGCTGAACAGCCGCCTGATTCCCAAAATCACTTTTACAAAGGAATCGATATTCAGACACAGATACGTTAAAAAGGGAGGTGCAGACCATACCAATCCCGCCAAAGAACCCAACGGGAGGCTTAATGTCCAGAGGAAAATGACGTCCAAAAAAATGAGGTAACGGGTGTCACCGCCGGCGCGCAAGACCCCTTTTGTCAGCATGGAACCGTTCGCCATAAAGATCAGGTTCCATGCGGATGCATAAAGCAATTGATAAGCGATTTCTTTTGTATCGGCAGAAATCTCGTAAATATCAATATAAGGCTTGCCGATAAGCAGCACTGCTCCTGCGGCAAAAAAGGATACGACCACCCCAAGGCAAAAACAGGTGACGGCTTCCTGCATGGCCCGGTCCTTTTTCCCTGCACCCACAGTGTTCCCGACAATGACGGTAGCTGCGTTGGCCAAACCTGCCGAAAAGGTTGTGGAAATATGGGTGATGACAGAGATGATTGCACACGCAGCCACAAATCCGCCCCCGATATGGCCCATGATTGTGGATAATAAAGTTGTCCCGATGGCAAGCATGGAGTCGCTGATCATGACAGGGGTACAATATTTAATAAAACGGGGAAGGTATTGGCGGCATTTCAGCTTTAGATGCCTGACCCGGTATCCGACATCCTGATCGATTATAAAGAGGTAAACCAGCAGAAAGACGGACTGGAAAATATAAGAAATCAAAGTCCCCAGGGCAGCACCGGCAATTTCCAGGCGGGGGGCGCCCAGGTTCCCGAAAATGAAGACCCAGTTTGCAAAGATATTCAGCAAAAAGGCGCCCAGAGATGCCAGCAGGGGAATGATTGCCTTTCGGGCACATCGTAACACTACTGCGGAAGGAAGTGCCAACAGCATAAAGAAGAACGAATAGGCGACTGTGTTGAGATACTTTGTTCCGGCGTCAATAATAGGCTCTTCATTTGTAAAAAAGCTCATAATGGCGCGGGGGGAGATCAGTGTAACAGCGGTGAACAGTATGCCCATGACAAAAGAGATCCGCAGGACGATCGTCAGGATGGAACGGAAAGATTGTTTGTCTTTATCCCCCCAGAACTGCGAGGCCATTACGGAGGCCCCATAACCCAAACCCATGCAGAATACGCTGAAAATGCTCATATAGGTCCCCGCCAGGGAGGAAGCTGATATTTGATCCTCGTTCAGCTTGGAAAGCATGATGGTATCCATGATATTGATGCCGACGCTGATGATGCTTTGCGTGACGACAGGAATAGCCAATTTTACAAGGCTGCTGTAAAAACGTTTTTCCTTAATGATGTATTTCACCCAGAGAAGTCACCTGCCTTTTTATGATTGCCTTTACAAAATTGTTCCGGGAGGAACAAGTCTCTCCCGGAACACAAGTTTACATTTGACCGCCGGCATATCTCGCAAGAGTAAGGAAGATACCGCCGTTCCATGAGCTCCATTCGGACGGCCATCCTCCGGAAAACGCATTGATCCTGGTGCCGATACCGTAGGTGCGCATCATCTCGTCGCACAGCCGCCTGGCAACCTCGCGCGCAAGACCTTCTTTTCCGGCGTCATGCAGTCCGGTAATCAACAACAGGTTGTTTGCGGGATAAATATACCCCCTTACCCATTCATCAGCCACCAGACTCAATTCCCGGGCATACATGCGTTCTTTGTCAAATCCATAGGGAGATAGGATATCGTTTTCCACAGAGAGATCTGCCGCCAGCTTGTCGATGATCTCCTGCGGCAGGCGTTTCCCAAGCACAATGGGAAGATAGCCCAAAATCCCGTAGTCGTGTTCTACCCGCTGATGGGTTCCGGAAACCATCGAGATAAACTTTTCTCCATCCCAGAAGGTCTCGATCATCAGCCGGAGCAGATCGGCAGACTTTTTATACCAGGAATCAGCCTCTTCCTGGCTTTTGCCAATCCGTTTGGCCAGGTCGCCCAGAGCTTCATACAGGATCACAAGATCGGCGGAAAGATCCGGGGTCTCCATGGTGATCGACAGCCTGAAGGTACTGGTGTCCTCCATGCCGCATTCGTCCCCATGTTCATATTGCGGAATCCCGTCATGATCGTCGTCACGGTATTTCATAAACCAGTCTGCCCATTTTGCGAGCTTTGGATAGTATTCCTCCAGAGCCTCCACAGGCACCTCATCCAGCCTGCCGCGCTGATCCAGCCACTTCAGCGCCCATCCTTGCAGCGGGGGACGGATCTGTCCGAAGATGCCCCGTCCATCGTCATAATAGTCCGGGACCTGGCCGGTTTCGCTCTGCTGGTCAAAGGAGCTGTTGAGCAAATCCATAGTGATTTTCATGTCGCCGTTCAGTGCCAGCGCCTGATGGCACATCTGCCACGCCGAAGCGACAAAATCGCGGCCCATGTAAAGCATCGGCCTCTTGACAAACCCGTTCGGGTTGACAAAGAAGGACCATAATGACCATGCCGCGGCCTCCCGCAGCTTTTCATAAGGCTCGGGCAACGGGGCGATATGGCTCAGGAAGTCCTCCCAATCCTCGGTGACCGCAGTCAGCCCCTGCTCATAGGTGGGATAGCTTTCCCTGACATAGCCTGCATGGGTAAACTCTTCCAACGCTCCTAAAAATTCCCCGTTTTCGTCCGGCAGAAAATCAAGCGACGCCCAAGCGCTGCTCAGGATATCCCAATCCCATTTGGTATCGACTTCCATATGCCCGACAACCGGGTTCATGACGGTTCCCAGGATATAGGGGAAAAGGGTTTCCCAAGCGTTTTCGCCGCGGGGCTTTACGACAACCCGCGCGCCGTTTTTTACTTGTAGCCGCAGGCCCAACCCGTTTTCACCGCTGAACAAGATCAATTTTGGTTCCGCAATGCAGATCCGGATCTTCCCATACATGGTATTTAAGATCAGCTCTGTTGGCGTTGTGGTGACGGCATAGGGGACGCGCTCCCCTTGGTATAAGGGATAGAGGTTGTACAGGTTTTTCTTGTTGGTCTGGAGTGCAGACCCGTGTACGGTT
>CALWKP010000042.1 GCA_944381295.1 uncultured Clostridia bacterium
ATGCCGCCCGGGCTGTTGATATACAGACTGATATCCTTCGTCGGGTCTTGCCCTTCCAGATACAGCAACTGCGCAACAACCAGGCTGGCAGTCGTATTATTGACCTCTTCTGTCAGCATGACAATCCTGTCGTTTAAAAGCCTTGAAAAAATGTCGTAAGAACGTTCGCCGCGGTTAGTCTGTTCAATGACATATGGCACCAAGCTCATGAAAAAACCTCGCTCTCTGTATATGAACGCTCCGCTTACAGCCTTAAGGCCATAAGCGGGATACGTTCCTGTCATACTTCTTCATCATTGGCAAAGAAGGCGGATTTTATTCACCTTCATTTACCTTCGCACTGTCACGGACAATGCCGATCGCTTTTTCGACCGCAATATCCTTTTTCAGATCTTCTTCTGGAATAAACGCTTTCACCTTATCGACTTCCATCTTATAGGCATCAGCGAGTTTCTTGAATTCTTCTTCGATCTCCTCAGCTGTCGGCACAATGTTCTCCAACTGGGCGATCTTCTCCAGCGCCAGACGGATCTTCACCTGACGTTCTGCCTGAGGCCGGAACGAATCGCGGATCTTATCCTTATCCATGCCGGTATATTTCAGATAGGTTGCAAAATCCAGGCCCTGGGACTGCAACCGGTAACCGAATTCCCGAATTTCTTCGTTGATTTTGTTTTCAAACATCGCAGCCGGAATTTCTGCCTGGAGCAGCCCTGTCAACTTATCGATCAACTGGTTATCGATATCGTCTTTCGCAGCCTTCTCACGGGATTCTTCCAGATGCTTACGGATATCGGCTTTATATTCCTCCAGAGTATCGAACGAGCTGACGTCTTTTGCAAAATCGTCGTCAACTGTCGGAAGTTCCTTACTCTTGATCTCGTGGATTTTCACCTTGAATACAGCCGGTTTTCCCTTGAGTTCTTCCGCCTGATAATCTTCCGGGAAAGTTACGTTGACATCAAACTCATCATTGGTGTTATGGCCGATAATTTGATCTTCAAAGCCCGGAATAAATTGTCCTGAACCCAAAGTCAGGCTGTAATTTTCGCCTTTCCCGCCTTCAAATGCTTTGTCATCGATAAATCCTTCAAAATCGATGACAGCAATATCATCCTTCTGTGCAGGACGGTCTTCTACGGTCACCATGCGTGCATTGCGGTCCTGTACCCTCTTGACTTCCGCTTCTACATCTTCATCCGTAACCGCTGTCGGCATCTTCTTGACTTCCAAGCCTTTATAATTTTCAATCGATACTTCCGGCTTGGTGGTGATTGTTGCCTTGAACACCAGTCCATTCTTGCCTACTTCTACGATATCGAAATCAATCTTGTCCTCAACAAACTCCAGGCCAGCTTCCTTTACTGCGCCGTCCAGAGCAGTCGGGTACACTTCATTGATCGCATCCTCATAGAATACTTGTTCGCCATAATATTTTTCGATAAACGCCCGCGGAGCTTTCCCCTTCCGGAAGCCCGGGATCGTGATTTTTTTGCTTTCTTTATGGAACGCCCGGTCTACCGCCTTTTCAAAGACATCTGCCGCAACTTCTACTTCCAGCTGGTAGCGGTTGGTATCCACTTTATTGGACGATTTCAAACTCATTTTGTCTTCCACCTGCAAAATTGCAAATTATCTTTTGTATTATAGCATAGGAAACCCGGATATGCCAGATATTCCCTGAAAATTCATAAAATATTCATTCATCGAACGAGCAGCGGTTCAAATTT
The DNA here is from genome assembly GCA_944381295.1 of uncultured Clostridia bacterium. GTDB lineage: Bacteria > Bacillota > Clostridia > Oscillospirales > Acutalibacteraceae > CALWKP01. The sequence goes on from CALWKP010000042.1 coordinate 1,731, forward strand.
AAGATAATCCCCGGCGATCAATTGATACCGAATCCCGTCATGAACCCCGGAAATCACCCGTTTTGCCGCTTCTCCGCCATGGATATGGCCAAAATAACATTTCTTGATTCCTCGCTCCTGGAGGACTTCGGTAATCTCCCGGCATGCCATCCCGTCAAATTCGGGCGGATAATGCAAAAACACGACCGGTTCCTTTCCCGGTTCTGCACTGTCCAAAGACATCCTTAGCCGACCGGCTTCTCGGTTGACGATTTTCTGATCTTCTTCCGTTTCCGAATTGTACAGCCATCCCCGCGTTCCGCACACCGCAAAATCTCCTACGGTATACGAATTATTGTGCAAGATGTGCAGCGTACGAAACCCGTGTTCTTGGAAGAAACCGTCCACCTTGTTCCTGGTAGACCACCAGTAGTCATGATTGCCTTTCATCAACAATTTCTCGCCAGGCAAACTCTCCAAAAAGCTGAAATCTTTTTCCGCTTCCTGCAAGCTCATTCCCCACGAGATATCGCCTGCAACTACAACGGTATCGCCTTCCCCCACAACTTTCTTCCAGCGTTCTTCCAAGCGTTTGGTATAATCTTTCCAACCTGGAAAAACATCCATCGGTTTATCGCATCCAAAAGAAAGATGCAGGTCTGCTATCGCAAAAAGTGCCATCAGCGAATCCCTGCCGCTCGCAGGACTTCTTCTCTCATCCCGGCTGCCGTACAGACATTGGCAAAGCGCACAGGCTTTTCCTGAAGCGACGCAATGGGGGCAGGAATCTGTGTTCCTGTCACTGCCGAAAGCTGCGAAGCCACTGCAAAGTCATCACCGGCTGCATCTTCCCCGGTCACCGCCTTGTAAACGTGGCTGGCAAATTTATAGGGGCTTGCTGTGGAAGCAATCACCGTCGGAGTAGCAGTATCCTGCGTTTGTGCAACATATTCCTTATAAACGTGCACCGCCACAGCAGTATGCGTATCACACAGATAGTTTTCTGTCTGGAACATTTCCCGGATTTCCTGCAAAGTCTCCCCATCGTCGCAGAAACCGCCCCAGAATAATTCCTGAAGTTTCTGCAACGTAGCTGCGTCCACCTGATATCGTCCGGTTGCTGCCAACTGGTTCATCCAGCTTGCCACCAAAGCACTGTTATTTCCCGTCAAATCATAAAGCAGCCGTTCCAGATTGCTCGAGATCAGAATATCCATGGACGGAGAGATCGTTGTATAAAACTGGCGGTTCCGGTCATACACACCGGTACGGATAAATTCGGTCAGCACATTATTGGAATTCGACGCGCAAATGAACCGGTTCACCGGCAATCCCATCTTCTTTGCATAATAAGCTGCCAGAATATTTCCAAAATTACCTGTTGGCACGACGATGTTGATCTTTTCCCCTTCATAGTCCATTTCCCCGGTACGCATCAGATCGCAATAAGCGGAGAAATAATAAACGATCTGTGGAAGCAAGCGGCCCCAGTTGATGGAATTCGCGCTCGAGAAAAGCATCCCGTTTTCTTCCAGGATACGGTTCACCTGCGGGTCTGTAAAAATCTTTTTCACGCCTGACTGCGCGTCGTCAAAATTCCCCTGGATCGCACATACAGAAACATTTCCACCTTCCTGCGTTGTCATTTGACGTTTCTGCATATCGCTGACGCCGCTTTCCGGATAAAACACCTGGATGCTTACTCCGTCCACATCTTTGAAACCTTCCAATGCGGCTTTCCCTGTATCCCCGGAAGTCGCGACCAAAATAACCGCCTTTTTCCCGCAGCCATCTTTCCGCAGGGAACCAGTCAGAAGGTATGGCAGCATCTGAAGCGCCATATCCTTAAACGCACAGGTCGGTCCATGCCAGAGTTCCAGCAGATACATCGTCACCTGTCCATTTTGCAGCATGGATAACGGGGCCGGGAATCCTCCTTCAAACTTTTCCGGAGCATAAGCTGGTGCCGCATAACTTTCCAGCTCTTCTTTGCTGAATTCCGGCAGAAAATCCGCCATAATCCGAGCTGCACGTTCCTGATAGGTGCAGCCCGCAAGTTCATGAAGGTCTGCATAGCTATACTGTGGGAAGGAATCTGGGACAAAAAGTCCGCCGTCTTTGGCAATTCCATGAAGAATCGCCTGGGATGCCGAAATATTCTCCTGCCCGCCCCTGGTAGATTTATAATGCAAGGTATCTCCCCCTTTTTTCTTTCTTCCTGGGCTATCCGCCCAACTGGTATCTATTGTAATCTATCCTGCTGATTCTGTCAAAGCAATTCAAAAAAGCGGCGTGCATTTCCGTAAAAAATGGCGTCCAGAACCTCTTCCGGGCATCCGTGATGGAAAAAGGTCTCCCATAACAGCTCGACTTCCTGAATCTTCTGAAGGTCTTTCGGCATTTCCGCTCCGTCAAAATCACTGCCGATCGCCAGCGTCTTTTCCCCGCCCAACGACAAAAAATGCTCTGCATGCCGCCAGAGGTCTTCCCGCGTTGCTTCTCCTTTTTCCCGCAGGAAGCTTGTGAAAAAATTCAGGCCGACCAATCCGCCGCTGTCCCGGATGATACCGAACTGCTCATCGGTCAAATTCCTGGGATGCGGACATATCTTTCTGGAATTGGAATGGGTTGCCAGCAATGGCTTCTCCGCAATCTCTGCGACGCCATAGAAAAGCGGGTCACTTGCATGGGAAACGTCTATCGCAATCCTGTTCTTTTCCAATTCCCTCACAGCCAGCCGTCCAAACCTCGTCAGTCCCTGGGGATTTTTCGACATTGCTCCGTCACCAAGTTCATTGGGTCCGTTCCAGGTAAGGGTCAAAGCCTTGACG
>CALWKP010000043.1 GCA_944381295.1 uncultured Clostridia bacterium
GTTATACTGCATGGCAACTTCCGCACTGGCGGTATTTTCCGCGTTGACGGCGGAAAAATGGATGACATCGGGATGGATGACTTCAACCGCTTTTTTCTTGTTGATATACTCCACAAAGCTGCTGATCCCGCCGCTGTAACAGAAATTGTTGGTGATGAGGTTTTCCGGGTCGCGTTCGTCGTCGAGCTGGATATGTACGCCAGCATTCAGGAACGCCTGTTCACGGAGCCTTGTCTGAAGGGTATCGTAGTCGTACACGGTAGTTTCCTGGAAAATTTCGGGGTCCGCCTGGAACCGTACCAGGGTACCGGTTTTTTCGGTGGGACCTTTTTCGATCAGGTCCGTGACAGCATTCCCGCGTTCGAAGCGCTGGAAATAAATTTTCCCTTCGTGATAGACTTCGACCTCAAGCCAGGTAGAGAGCGCATTCACGACGGAGGCGCCGACGCCATGGAGACCGCCGGATACTTTATACCCGCCGCCGCCGAACTTTCCGCCGGCATGGAGCACGGTAAAGACAACGGTGACGGCAGGGATACCCATTTTGGGCTGGATACCGACGGGGATACCACGCCCGTTATCGAACACGCTGACGATATCGCCGGGCAAAAGTTTGACGTCGATTTTGTCGCAGTAGCCGGCAAGGGCCTCGTCGATGGCATTATCGACGATTTCATAGACAAGATGATGGAGGCCGCGGGGACCGGTAGAACCGATATACATCCCGGGACGCTTGCGGACAGCTTCCAGGCCCTCCAGGACCTGGATCTGATTCCCATCATAATTTTGAATATCCTGATTAAGTTCTTCAACAGCCAAGGTAAACCCTCCATTACATGATACAAAAGGTAATTACACGATAATATATTACAAAGAGCAATCATTCAAAGAGATCGCCCGGAACATTCTAAAGGATGCGGGTATGGTCGATATCCTGTGAATCACGTGAGCCGGACGGCGGATAGGGCCGTGGAGCCGGACGCCTTGGGACGGAATTTTCGGAATAGGGGGGCCTGCGCACCGGAGGCCGCTGGCGGGGATCGTCGCCGGGACGTTTTCCCTGCTGCGGATAGGGGACACGTTTCCGGATAATCGGGCGTTTGAGTTCGACCATAAACAGAGCCGCGAGGAAAAACACGGCATAAGGGATGAGCATATACAAAATGGATTCGAGCGTGATTTTACCGATAATAAAGCGGAAAACGACAAAGATCAGGATACTGATCAAGATCGCAGCAGCGGCGAGATAAGAGACCGCCGGACGAAGGATGATATTGGAAATTCCACCGCAGCGGATACACTTATATTCGCCTCTCGATTTAAGAATCCAGGTTCTGAGAGGGCCGACTTTGAGGCCGCAGTAGGGGCAAGTGGGAAGCCCAAAATTTTTCATAAACACACCACCTATTTTCACGGATCGCGGGAGATTCCCGGAAACCCTGTATAATAAACGGCGAAAATCCGGGAAAGATTTCCCAGGAAAGGGAAAGTACCGGTACAAAACGCCGATTCTAATGACAATCAGCAGACTTCATCACGCAAAGTCCTGGTTACACGTTGGAAATCTCGTCCATATATCCGGTACGTTTGAGAAGCGTCGTGGAAGAGATTTGAGAGATATAGACGGTTTCCCTGCCATCCTTATCGCAGCAAAGGACAAAGGATTTCGGCAGTTCCATCGACACATTGACGACATTGCCGGACTTTTCGGCGGCGGCGAGATAAGTTCTGGAGGATTTGGAGATCGTGGAAGTTTCCATATCGAAAATCCCCACGATATCGTTGACTTTAATGACAGTATCCTGTCCCAGATGCAGATACATGGCAGATTCTCCTTTCCTAACGGGTCAGGACTCCATGCTCCATATGGAACAGCGTCCCGCCGTTGAGCCGTTTAATGCTGTCGGGGTCACAGCAGGTGAGAAACACCTGTTTTTCTTCCAAATGATTGAGTAAATAATCCTGACGTGCGTCATCGAGTTCGCTCATTACGTCGTCGAGGAAGATGATCGGGGATTCCCCAAACGATGACGCCAGAAGTTCGGATTCTGCGAGTTTAAGCGACAAGACAATGGAACGCTGCTGGCCCTGGGATGCAAACGCCCTTGCGGAAACGCCGTCGATGTTGAGGGCGAGGTCGTCTCGATGGGGTCCGACGCTGGTAAACCCGGCATAGATATCGTCGCGGCGGGATTCGCGAAGTTTTTGGGAAAAAATTTCGGCGATCTGAGCAGCGTTATCCGGGATTTCGGGCAGTCCACATTGATAGTTTACCCCAAAATTTTCCTGATCTTGCGAGATACCGGAATAAATTTCTTTTGCGACAGGTTCCAGAAGCCGGACATATTTGTCTCGCTGGAGGATGATTTCCGCGCCGAGCGAAGCAAGCCGGTGATCCCAGACATCCATGGTATCGATGAGTTCGCTGTGACGCGGGATATCTTTAAGCAGGGCGTTGCGCTGCTGGAGTGCACGCTGATACTGACGGTAAAGCGAAAGGTAAGAAGGCTTTTGCTGGCAAAGGGCAGCGTCGAGGAAATTTCTGCGATTGACCGGACCTTCCTTGACGAGGGTAAGATGTTCGGGAGAGAACAGCACCGCACAAAACACACCCATCAACGCGGAGGTACTTTTTTGCGGGATACTGTTCAGTTCCGCAGAACGTTTTCCCTGATCGATGCGGATCGATGCCTGCTGTTCGCGGCCGCCGCTGAAAAAGGTCAGATGAAGTGAAGCGGAATCCGACCCGAAACCGATCATTTCAGAATCCTTTGCGCCGCGGAACGATTTCGCGCCGGTAAAAAGCCACAAAGCCTCGAGGAGGTTTGTTTTCCCCTGAGCATTTTTCCCGTGAATGACGTTCATGCCATTGCCGGGTTCCATGGAGAAAGGGGAAAGGTTACGGAATCCGGAAGATTCCAAACAAAGGATATTCACAGGGCAGACACCTCATAGCGTACTCCCTGAAATTCCGCGACATCGCCGGGTCTCATTTTTTTGCCGCGCATGGTACAAGGTTCCCCGTTGACCAGGACCATACCGTTCTGGATGGCAAACTTTGCCTGACCGCCGGTATCGACGGCGCCGCCAAATTTCAGGAGGGCATCCAGACGGATAAATTCAGTATCGATTTGGATTGTTTCACACTTCAACGGTCATCGCTCCTTGCGGAATTTCAATTGACTGACCTTCCGTGAAGGTCAAAAATGAATAAAAGGTGAATAAATATTCAGCAGACTAAGTCTGGATCTGCGGTCGGCGATCTGCCGACCACAGGTCCGTGAATTACGTCCAGACTTAGTCTGGGGGTTCAGCCTTGTTTGAGACGGACAGGGAGGACAAGGAAGAGGAAAGAATTTCCCTCTTTCGGCACGATTTTCATCGGACTTAATGGTCCGTTCAGCTGTACTTTTACTTCGTCTGTTTCCGCATTCCTTAATGCATCCAGCAGATACCGGTTGTTGAATCCCATTTCTACGGGTTCCCCGGTCAGGGTCTCTTCAAATTCATCATTTGCACGCCCAATCGCCGTCGAACACGAGAGTTTTACATCTGTTTTGTCAAAATAACAGCGGATCGGACTCTTTAACCGGTCCGTGATGAGCAGCGATACCCTTTCCACACTATCAATGAATGCTCGCGTTTTCACAACTGCTTCCGAAGTGTGCGATGCCGGAATCGCTGCTTTGTAATCCAGGAATTCTCCTTCCAGAAGCCGTGAGATTACTGTGTAGTTTCCAATTCCAAATGAAATGTGGCGACGTCCAACTTGCAAAACTGCCTGTTTTTCTTCGTCACCCATCAATTTGTATACTTCGGAAAGTGTCTTTCCTGGAACGACAAATGTGATTTCGGTTTCACTTTTGGCGGGTTCTTCCCGCATTGCCAGCCGGTATCCGTCTACCGATACCAGCCGGACAACGTCTTTTTCAATTTCAAACAGCGTTCCGGTATGAATCGGTTTTGCATCACTTTCTGCCACCGCGAACAATGTTTGATGAATCATGCTTTTTAACACCGAATTTTCCAGCGTTACAGAAATTTCATCGGTAATTTTGGGTAAATCCGGGAATTCTTCGGCCGGAATCCCTACAATCGAAAATTCACTCGCGCCTGCGGTGATCGTTGTCATGTTTTTATTATCTGCGACCATTCGGACATGATCTGTTGGTAAACGGCGTACGATATCGCCGAATAATTTCGCGCTGAGAATAATTTCGCCAGATTCTTCGACCTGTGCCGGAATTTCAGTCGTCATACCGAGTTCCAGATCATAGCCGCACAGGAATAAACTTTCGCCGCGGGCTTTCATGAGGATCCCTTCCAGCGCCGGAACTGAAGATTTTGTGGAAACCGCACGCTGAATGTTGGTTACTGCTTCGACCAACTCTTGTTTGTTGCAAGTAATTTTAATCATGGATTGTCACCGTTTCCTGTTTTGGTTAGTTTTTTCGCTGAATTTTTATTTTTCCGTCTTGTCCAGCCTTTTTTGGGGGCGGGTTATTTTTGTTTTTTGATTTTCTTTTTTTGGGGGCAATCTTTTCCTTTTCCACATTCCGGTTTGCTTTTCTTTCCCTTTGAGGGTCTTTTGATGCTGCGAGGGTGTTTTTTGTTATTTAGGTGGGTTAGGGAAAGGTTAAATTTAGAATTAGTAATAGGGGGCGCGAAATTGTGGAAAGGGTTTCAAAAAGCCTGATGATTCGGTCAAAAAACGGTCGTATGTTTCTGTGGAATTCTTGTGAACAGCTTGTCAACGTTTTGTATTGCTTTTTGAGTTTTTAACTTGATGTTGAAAACTCTGTGGGGAATGTTGAAAGATTGTCAAAAAATTCGTGGAAAGTGTTTCCCGGAGATTTTTCCTGTTTCCACAGCTTTTGTGGAATTGTGGATCGTCTTTCCACTTTTCCCCGTTTACCTGTCCCGGATGTTTTTGATGATATCCTGGACCGTATCTTTCATCTTGGAATCTTTCGCGCAGTTCTTTTCTACCTGTTGGATCGCATATACAATCGTAGAATGATCGCGTCCGCCGAATTCTTCCCCGATCGACGTCATCGGCATCTGTGTGATCTCCCTTACCACATAGATGGCGATCTGCCGTGCGCTCGAAATATTCGCCGACCTCTTTGACGACCGGATATCTTCCGCAGTCGTTCCGAAGGTCCGCGCGACTTCTTCAATGATCTTCTCCACGGTCAGCGGCGTTGGCTGGTCATTGTTGATGATATCGCTGATTGCCGCCTGTGCTGTTGCGATGTTCAAACTTTCATTGCTCAGAAGATGATAGGCTTTCATCTTCTTGACGGCGCCTTCCAGCTGACGGATATTATTTTTCAGACGGTTGGCAATGTATTCCGCAACATTGTCCGGGATCTGGATTTCCAATAATTCCGCTTTCCTTTTAATGATCGCGATCCGGGTCTCAAAATCCGGAGGCTGTACGTCCGCTGTCAATCCCCATTCAAACCTTGTCAAAAGACGTTCTTCCAGCGTCGCGATATCTTTCGGCGGCCGGTCCGATGTCAGCACGATTTGTTTTTTCGACTCGTACAGTGTATTAAAGGTATGGAAAAATTCTTCCTGCGTGGAATCTTTCCCCGCGATGAACTGGATATCGTCCACCAGCAGGACATCTGCTTTCCGATACCGCTGCCGGAATTCTGCCGTAGTACCGCGGCGGATCGATTCGATCATTTCATTCGTAAATTCGTCGCCCTTAATATAGATGATGTTCATCGACGGATGGTTTTTACTGATCTCATTGCAGATCGCGTATAAAAGGTGCGTTTTCCCAAGCCCTGAATTCCCGTAAATGAACAACGGGTTATACAGGACAGCTGGTTTTGTCGCGACCGCCATCGATGCAGCATGCGCGAATTTATTCGACGACCCTACGATAAACGTATCGAACGTATACTCATAATCGTCGTCGGTTTTCGCCGGCTCGTCAGGCTTGACTGCTTTTTGGACTTCCTCCGGCGTACACAGCCTGATATCGATCCCCGAACCGAATACTTGTTCAAACGCCTCCCGCAAAAGCGTTGTATAGCAGCGCGTCAGCGTTTGCAGATGAAATTGGTTTGGAACTTCCAAGACAGCGGCTCCCTGATCGAAATCCAGGGCTACCGGTTTGATGCGGCTGATCCATGTGGTATAGGCAACCTCTGTAATCCGTGATTTACAGTAGTCACAGATCAGGTCCCATGCTTCGTTAAAGGATTCCATAACTACAAATCATGCCTTTCCGAAGTAAAATCTTGATTTTGTTTCTCCAATTCGGTATCATGTTGGAGTGAACAAAAAATGAAATTGCTTTTTTGGAATATTAATAAAGCCTTTTCCAACAAAGCATATCAAATATTATATTATCATAAATTCAAGAATTTTTCAAATTGAATCTCGATTTCTTTTCCACATATTAAAGGAAAAAGGGGGAAAACTTTTTGCCGAAAAATTTTTTTATTTTCTCTTCTTCACTGCATATTGTGGTAAATCGGGGTCGTTTTTCTGTTTTGGCACAGAAAGTAGGAAAAAACATGGGATTTTCGCTTCTCTGCCGCAAATTTGAGGTTGACATCTGGGGTAGTTTTCCTATATAATGCTAAATTGCAAGGTTTGTACCCGAAAGGAGGGTTTTTCGATGCTGAGGACTTATCAGCCCAAGAAGCTCCACAGGAAAAAGGAGCACGGCTTTAGAAAAAGGATGTCTGACAGGAACGGCCGTAAGGTATTGGCTCGCCGCAGGGCCAAGGGAAGAGCGCGTTTGACTTACTGAGCTTGAGAGGGCCACCTGGGTGTGGCCTTTCTTTGTTTTCTCATCGGCGCGGGTGCTTTCTCCGTGCTTGTGAACACTGTATACGGACGGGCCTCAAAGCAGGCGTCCCCGTATACGGGGCGCCGCCGCGCCGGGCGTTGCCCGCCGCGCGCCCGGCCGATGTTCCGGCCGGGCGGCTTTGAGGCCCGTCCTCACCCGGCGGTCTCGATGGAAACCGCAGTTTTTGCGTAAAAAATCCGCCGCTCAGCTGTACTGGCGGAAGCGGGATGATTTTTATGGATGTTTTTTGTTCTATCTGCGAAAATAAGGATTTCCGCCGTGTGTACGCAAAAGGGAGATCCTTTGTTTCGCCATGTCTTGTGACGTATGTGTTGAAAAACCGTTCCGGCGATCTCCGCATGGGGATCACCACAAGTAAGAAAATTGGGAACGCTGTGAAAAGAAGCCGTTCGCGCCGTGTGATCCGGGAAGCATTCCGTATGCTGGCAAAAGAAGTCCGGCCCGGATATGATTTGATTTTTGTGGCGCGGGGCAAAACCCCAACGGTAAAAAGTACCGACGTTTGCCGTGCGATGTCGCGGCAGCTCAGAGATGCGGGGATTTTGCGATGAAACAGGCGTTCCTTTGGCTGATCCGAATGTATCAGCGGTATATTTCCCCAATGAAAAGCCCGTGCTGCAAGTATATCCCCACATGCTCCAATTATGCTTTGCAGGTGATCGAACGTTTTGGCGTGGTAAAAGGACTTGCCTTGGCAATTTTCCGGGTGCTGCGCTGTAACCCGTTCAGCCGCGGCGGATATGATCCCGTCCCGGAAAAAAAGACCAGGCATTAAATGACGGAGGAGTTTCGGAACTATGGTAGAGATCGGTAATTTTTTTGGCAGCATTTTGGGATATTTGCTGTGGCCTCTGTATATTTTCTTTAATAACTATGGGGTAGCGATCATCTTGTTTACGATCATTATCAAGGTGGTGCTGTTCCCGTTTTCTATCAAACAGCAGAAATCGATGGCCGGCAGTGCAAAATTGCAGGCCAAACAGAAAGAACTCCAGGCAAAATACGGCAACGATAAAATGCGTCTTAATCAGGAGATGCAGAAGCTTTACGAAAAGGAAGGCGTCAATCCGATGGGTGGATGCCTGCCGATGCTGCTTCCGTTCCCCATTATGATCGGAATTTACTACACCGTTATCAACCCTCTTTCCAACGTCCTCCATCTCAACAGTGCAGCGGTTAGTGAAGCAGTTTCGATGCTGCAAAAATTGCCCGGAATCAGTTCCATGTTTACAAATACCTATTATGCCGAGATGAATATCGTCCAGCATTACCAGGAATTGCGTCCGCATTTGACCATGTTTGATGAAGCTTCGTTATCCAAGATCGACGAGCTTACAAAAGGATTTGGTTTTTTAGGCCTCGACCTCTTGGGAACGCCGCAGGGGAGTCCGTTTGAATCCTTTTTGTGGTTGATTCCGGCATTGTGCCTGATTTCGTCGCTTGGCACTCAGTATATTACCATGAAGCTTCAGCCGGGAATGCAGCAGCAGCAAGGCTGCATGAAAGTCATGTTGTTCGGTATGCCGCTGTTCTCCGCGTGGCTGGCATTCACCCTGCCGGGAGCAGTAGGCTTCTATTGGACGATTTCCACATTGACCAGTTTGCTCCAGACACTGGTGATCCACTATTTTTATAGTCCTGCACAGTTGATCGCCAAAGCGGAAGCGCAGAGAATTGCGCTGCGGGAACAGGAAGAAGCAAAAGTAAAGCCTTTGCCGCCGGAAGTACAGGCGGAATTGGTCCGTCAGAGTGAAGAGAAAGCACAGAATTACGCAAAGGCAGCTAGCCAGCAGAATCAGCAGAAAAAGAAAGGTTCTGCGCCAAAATCCGGGGCAAAGCCAAAGACAAACAAGGGGAAGAATTCCTCTGACGATTATCTCGGCAGCAAAAAATGAAAAAAGCGGACAAATCTGTGGGAGGTAACAGAGATGATGAGGGAAGCAATCGCGACAGGCGATACGGTGGAATCCGCATTTGAAGAAGCTTGCAAAAGCCTGGGAGTAGAATCCCATGAAGCGGAATTTGAAATTTTGGAGATGCCGGTCAAGAAGAAATTTGGTCTTTTTGGCGGGACTCCCGCAAAAGTACGTGCATTTATCAAGTCAAGCCCGGCCCAGGCAGCGGCCGATTATCTGAAGCAGATCTTGGAGAAAATGGGATTATTCCAGGTAAATATCGCGATTGAAGAACAAGAAGGCGGTGCGTTATTGTCTCTGTCCGGGGACGATATTGGATTTGTGATCGGCCATCGCGGAGAAACTCTGGATGCTCTTCAGTATCTTTCCGGCCTGGTTGCAAACCATGTAGACGATTCTTATTACCGGATCACATTGGATATCGGGAATTATCGGGAAAAGAGAAAAGAGACCCTGGAAGTTCTCGGAAAGAAAATGGCAGCCAAGGCAGTAAAAACAGGGAGAAACTGTTCTTTGGAGCCGATGAATCCTTATGAACGCAGGATCATCCATACAGCAGTACAGGAAGTAGAGGGTGCAAAGTCCTGGAGCGAAGGCGAAGAAATGAACCGGCATGTTGTGATCGGGCCGGAAGAAGGCGAACGTCCGCAGCCGCGCCGCGGCGGATATAACCGTAACCGCGGTTATGGAAAAAAACGTCCGGAACGTTCTGACAGAGGCCAGGGCGGACAACGCCATACATCTTCGGGACAGAAGCAGGAATCATCCCGGCAGCAGCAGAGTTCGGCATCCGCTGCGAAAAGCAGCGTGGATTCGGCGCCGCTTTATGGCCGTATTGACGTTAAAAAATAAACCTGTTGAAAAATGCGGTCCGCAAAAGGACCGCATTTTTTGGTAGCGCCAGTTGGCGCTGTGGAGGAAATCATGGAAACATATAAGGAATCACAAGTGATCGCTGCAATTTCGACGGCCCAAGCTCCAGGTGGAATTGGTGTTATTCGAATTTCAGGAGCGCGCGCGCAGGAAATTGCGGACCAGGTATTTCACGGAGTCCATGGAAAAACATTGCAGGAAATTCCGGGATATATGGCGTTATATGGAACAGTCCGGACACTGGATACAGAAGAAATACTGGATGAAGCAGTTGCCTTAAACTTTCGGGAACCGCACAGTTTTACTGGAGAAAACGTGGTGGAATTATCGTGCCATGGAGGATTATACCTGTTACACCGGGTTCTGGAAGAAGTCTGCCGGGCAGGGGCACGGCCTGCACAGCCTGGAGAATTTACCAAGAGGGCTTTTTTGAACGGAAAAATGGGCCTAACAGAAGCAGAATCTGTGATGCAGATTGTGTCGGCGCAGGGAGCGCAGGCAGCACGTGCAGCAATGGCCGGACGAGAAGGTGCATTGGAGCGAAGGATTTCAGAAGTCCGGACCAAGCTGGTGGGGATTGCAGGACATCTGGCAGCATGGGCGGATTATCCGGAAGAAGATATTCCACAACTTGGCGCAGAATTGTTGAAAACTCAGTTAGCCGAAGCGCGGGATGAGATCAAACTGTTGCTGGATCAGTTTGAAGCGGGCCGGGCCATCCGGGAAGGTGTCGATACGGTAATTGCAGGAAGACCGAATGTTGGAAAATCGACGTTAATGAACCTTCTTGCAGGGTGTGAACGGTCTATTGTGACGCAGTATGCAGGGACAACAAGGGATGTTGTGGAAGAAACGGTACGGTTAGGAGATGTGCTGTTACATTTGGCGGATACTGCGGGTCTGCGAATTACAGATGACCCTGTGGAACAAATCGGTGTAACGCGCGCAAGGGATCGTGTAGATTCTGCGCAGCTGGTTATGGCAGTATTTGATTCCTCACAAGAATTAAATGAAGAGGATTTGGAACTGATTTCCGCAGTACGGAATATCCCTTGCGTAGCGGTTGTAAATAAAAGTGATTTGGAGAATAAAATTGATCTGGAACGACTGAAAAAGGAATTCCCGCATCTGGTGACGATATCGGCAGCATCGGGCAGTGGATTGGAAGAATTGAAACAGGCTGTGGCGGAGGTATTGCATACATCGTCGTTAGATCCATCGGCAGGGATGTTGTTTACTGAAAGACAGAAAGATGCAGCACACAGAGCGAAGGAGTGTATGGAGGAAGCCGAACAGGCATTGGATTTGGGAATCACGTATGATGCGATTACGGTATCTGTGGAAGGCGCAGTTTCAGCACTATTGGAGTTGACAGGGGAACGGGCAACGACAGCAGTGGTGGATGAAGTGTTTTCAAAATTCTGTGTAGGAAAATAGAATTTTTCAAAATAGGAAAAGTAATAGACTTTATCAATGATGGGTGGACCTGCGGTCGGCAAGTCGCGCATGCAGGCTCCGCCTGCTTGGTTATCTGCGGGAAATCACTTTGGCGCCCGCGCTTTTATCTGGGAGCGTATTACTACACTCGGATATCACCGAGGTGCTTTTCTCAGTAACTCTCAGCGCCCGGCTTGCCCGCCGCAGGCGCGCTCATGCCG
>CALWKP010000044.1 GCA_944381295.1 uncultured Clostridia bacterium
TGTTACTTTATGGCACATGAGCATTCAGTCAGCTTTTCAAGCGGCTGAAAGGTGTGTCACCGCAATCCTTCCGCAAGCAAGGCTAAAAGCCTTGATCACTGTCAGACGCAGGTTCGCGTCCCCATGATCTTGGGAGGGCAAAAGCATTTTTTGCTTTTGCCCTCCTGCTTGCACAATTAGCAGGGCCCGGCGGGTTTGTCAACGACGGCGTCAGCCGTTCACTTTATCGTTGACAAATTCGCCGGGTTCTGCTACTTTTTGCGGCAGAAGGTATTGTTTACGCAAAAATTGTTTTGTGTGAATCGCAGTTTGTCGCTGCTCTCGGGCGGCGGTAAGGTGATTTTCTCTCCAACAGCCCGCGCTCCGCGTTGGTCAGGACTTTTGCCTTGCGGGAGCTATCGTTGCTATTGGGCGCTCGCCCGAATTTTTTTGGCAACTACGCCTCCTGGCGTGCTCACCGCCGGTGCTTCCAAACTTCGTCTGGGGATTAGATGATCTCTAACGAATCGCGGTCCGGAAGCTGCGGGAGGTTTTGATTGATTCCGTCCTGATACCAGAACGCCACCGAGGAAATATCGTCCTGCAACGGCAGATACCTTCCCTCTGACCTCCAGCCCAGTGCCTGAATCGTGACCTTCAGATTTTGATCAAACCGAATCGGGTCTGCGATATGCCACCGATACAGTCCAAACCTCTGCTGGCTGCGGTAATGCCCATCCCCTTTCAGGACCTGCAATCCGCAGTACGGCGTCGAAAATCCTGCATATTCGCCAGTGTGGGGATCATCAAAGTCATAAGACCCGCAGAAATAATCTTCTGTTCCGGTTCCGCAGATGGTCGGGTATTCGGTGTCGCCGTCCATGTAGAACTTGATCTCGCCTTCTCCCCACCAGCCACTATTGTTTACTCCCCAACACATGTAGGTCCCCACATACTGGCCTTTTCCTTCAATGCCATCTACAATCGTGTATGCCGACTTGTACGGCAGCGGATTCACCCGACGGAACTGTGCGTGGAAATATCCGTGTTCTTCGGAAACTTCTGTCAGACAGTAGTCGATCTGATAGTAGATGACCGCTTGTTTTACTCCGCGGTTTTCTAATGTGATGCGGCATCCCTTCCGGAACGGCATCGGCCAATAACAGTTCATGCCGCTGCCCGGATTAAAGTTGACCGCTAAAGAATTATTCTGATAATATTCCTGCCAGCCGCAGGCGAAGAAATCCCCCAGAGGACACTCTACCGAAGGAATTTCACTGCCATCCCAGTACATCCGCAGGATCAGATCACGATAGTTTACCCCACCGCCGATCGTGCACCAGATATGCTGGATACAGCCGCTGTCGCTGATCTCTCCCAAGAGTATCGTTTCTCCCGGTTCAATAAAACAGTATGGGTTGACTTTCCAGCCTTTTCCCAGATCCCGTGCGGCTTCCCGGGCGCTTCCGTCGGCAAGCTCGCACATCCCCCCGGCTCCTTTCGCCCCGGTACGGTTCTCCGGGCTGATCGACCGCGTTTTTGCGTTGGAGAGCTTACTTGCCCCTCCCAGGGTACAGTTGATTCCGTCAAACATAGGGTTCCTCCTTTTCCGGCCTGAAACCGTGGGATTATCCTTTCACCGCTCCGGCTGTCAGGCCTACCGCCATATATTTTTGAATAAATGCAAACAGGATGATCGACGGGATGATTGCCATCATGGTACCGGCCGTCATCTCACCCCATTTAATATCATACTTGAGGATCAGGGAATTCAATGCTACGGGAATCGTGCGAAGTGCGTCATCATCCAGGAACATGTTTGCCGTAAATACTTCGTTCCAGGAATTGATAAATGCAAAAATGAATGTGGTTGCGATCCCTGGTTTGATCACCGGCAGGACTACGCGGAACAGCGACCCTAACCGAGAACAACCATCGATCTGTGCTGCTTCCTCGATGGAATTCGGAACGCCCTGGAAGAATCCCCGGAGCGTAACGACAGAAAATGGGATCATACCATTCATATAGAGAAGAGAAACGCCAGTCAGATTATTGGTGAGATGGAATCCCGCCATCATCTGATAGAGGGGCGCCAGCACAATAAACATCGGGATCATTTGTGTGAAAAGGAAAAAGAACAAGATTGCACCGCGTCCGCGGAACTTGAACCGGGCGATACAGTAAGATGCAAAAATCGACAGAAATACTGCGCCGGCAGCTCCGGATGCTGCGCAGATAAACGAGTTCAGGAAGTAACGGCCAAAATTCCCATAGGTAAGCATATTGTAATAATTCTGCATACTGGGATCAGACGGCCAATAAACGATCGGATACGCATAAATTTCTGCTTGCGACGCTTTCAGAGAGGTAGAAAGTATCCAGAAAAACGGAAAGATAACGACTACCAGGTACACTGCCAGGATCAGGATCTTTAGGGTTTTCTGAACATAGAATATCGCCGGATGATGTTGTTTTGTTGTCATGAAATATTCCCTCCTATCCTGTCTCAAATGTCGCCAGTGTCTTCAAACTTCGTGAGGGACAGGTAGAAAATCGTATAAACCGACAACAACAGCATAACGACTACGCCTACCGCGCTGCCCATACCATAATCCAAACTATTGATCTGTTCGAGCATATAAGACGTGATAATGTGGGTAGAACCGCCCGGACCACCGTCTGTCATGGAATAGATGAGTTCCGGGAAATTGAAAATCCAAATGACACGCAGCAAAAGGGTCAACACAATAACAGGCTTGATAAACGGGAGCGTAATGGAGAAAAACTGACGCAACGACGAAGCTCCGTCCACGCGTGCCGCTTCATAGAGGTCTAATGGCACTCCCTGGAGCGCCGCACCCACCATCATGGTAAAAACGGGATACCATCCCTTCCCATCCTTCTACATACTCGTTCAGCGGAGCAATCCAGCCGTTGTTGGAGAACTGTGCAAACGTCTGGTCGCGAACTTCTACAACGTCTACATCTTCCCCTGTTCTCCCTCGTGGAGTGCCAGTACAGGGTCTTTGTCCAACCATTCCATAGTGAAACATTCCTTCTTTTTCGGATAAGTGTATTTGGAACGGTCAAAATATACCAAATATCCGGAGTACCGTCAACGCGTTTTTTGGTGAAAAGCAATATGTCATAATTCCGCTCAAAAAAACTAATATAATCCAGCGGCAAAATTATGATATGTTGCGGTTCTAAAAAAACAAATTGAATCCCCTTGCAGGCAACAGTATAATGAAACCAACATTACTGCCGAAAGGGGATTTTTATGCAATTCCAACGCGATATGATCGAAAAAAACACCATCCACTATCCGGATTTGGCCGGACAAGTCAAGTTCCTGCTTGGCGGCATCGGCACCGGAAACATTTCCATCGGCAGCCGGGGACAATTTTGCGATTTTGAAATTTTCAATTATCCCAACCACGGCTGCAAGATCCCCTATACCTTTTTTGCCATGCGGTCTCAGGTGGAAGGCCAAACTTCCGACTGCCGCGTGCTGGAAGCCGCCTACCGCGGGCCTTTTGAGACGAGCAACGGCTTTTCCGCAGGGGACCTGTCCGGTTTGCCGCGGTTTGCCCATTCCGATTTTTCTGCAAATTATCCGTTTGCCCATCTCACATTTCAG
Source organism: uncultured Clostridia bacterium (assembly GCA_944381295.1). GTDB lineage: Bacteria > Bacillota > Clostridia > Oscillospirales > Acutalibacteraceae > CALWKP01. Next base: position 3,620 of record CALWKP010000044.1, read on the forward strand.
CAGGATTCTCTCCCCTTTGCGGTAGAGGCCGAAGCATTCACCCCATTTATCCCGCTGAATGCCGACGATTCCGGAATTCCCGGGTTTGTCATGCGCTATACGGTACGCAACCTTTCCGAAAAACCTGCCGACGTTTCCATCTGCGGTTCTCTGTCTAACGTCTGCGGTTTTCTGTCCTACGACAACATCGACCTTCTCCGTCTCAGCGGGGACGTGTGCAACGAAACGGTACGTGGGCCGCTCAACGGCGTATTCTGCACGTCTCACGACATCCCCCAGGACGACTATTCCTTCGGGACCCTGGCTCTTACCACGCCGGACCAGCAGGCTACCATCAAAACCAACTGGGTGGACGGCGGCTGGTGGGACGGCGCAGAAGACCTCTGGCGTGACCTGCTCGAGGACGGGCTTCTGGAAGAAATTTCCGATCACGGGGCAATCGGCTCCCAACTGACGGCTACCGGTTCCCGCAAAGTTGGCTCGGTATGCATCAACCATCATTTTGCACCGGGCGAATCCTATACTTACACCTTCTATTTCACCTGGTCGTTCCCCAACCGATATCACGGATGGGAACCCCCTGTGCCGTTTGACCGCCATCCGGAACTCCCGGTGGTGCGCAACTATTATGCCAAACAGTTCCCGGACGCACTGGCCGCCGCGAAATATCTGAACAGCAATCTTTCCCGCCTGGAATCGGACAGCCGCAAGTTTGCCGACGCGCTGTATTCTTCCACATTAGACCCTGCTGTGATCGACGCTTTGGCCGGCAACATCACCGTACTGCGGTCACCGACCTGTTTCCGCATTGAAAACGGCACCTTTTTCGGATGGGAAGGCTGCAAAGATCACGACGGATGCTGCCGTGGGAGCTGCACCCATGTATGGAATTATGAACAAACTTTAGCATTCTTGTTCCCGGAACTGGAACGCACCATGCAGGAAAACTCCTTTGAAAACGAAGTGGACGAACAAGGAAGCATGGCATTCCGCTCTACGTTGATGCTGGACGGCACACGGTTCGACATGCTCCCCGCGACAGACGGACAGCTTGGCTGTCTGATCCGGCTCTACCGCGACTGGAAACTCTGCGGGGATGACGATTACCTGCGGCGCTGCTGGCCTGGCGCAGTGAGGGCGCTCAATTTTGCATTCTCGTTCTGGGATGCGGACGGGGATTTTGTCTTGGACAGCCGCCAGCACAACACCTATGACATCGAATTTTACGGTCCGAACTCCCTCACGAACTCCATCTTTTTTGCCGCGCTGAAAGCCGGAGCCATCATGGCGGAACACCTTGGCGACACAGAAAACCGCGACCGCTGGCAGGCTGCCTGGAAGGCCGGTTCCGAAAAAATGGATGCGATGCTGTGGAACGGAGAATATTATGTCCAGCGTTTGGAGGACGTCAACCAATACAAGTATCAGGTCGGCATTGGATGCCTTTCGGACCAGCTTTTGGGACAGGAACTCGCGCACATCAGCGGACTGGATTATATCCTCCCACAAGAGCACGTACAAAAAGCCGTATCGTCGATTTACCGCTACAATTTCAAGCGGACTTTTGAAGATCACCACAGCGTGCAGCGCGGGTATGCGTTCAACAACGAACAGGGGCTGGTCCTTTGCAGCTGGCCGCAGGGAGAACGTCCGGAACAGCCGTTTGTCTACTGCGACGAGATCTGGACCGGTGTGGAATATCAGGTAGCTTCCCACCTGATTTTTGAAGGGTACGTGGAAGAGGGTCTGGAAGTGGTTCGTGCGGTGCGCGCGCGTCAGGACGGATTCCGCCGCAACCCGTTTGACGAAATCGAATGCGGGCGGCACTATGCCCGGTCGATGGCAAGTTGGGGGGTATTGATCGCGCTATCCGGCTACCGTTTCGATCTGACAAAGAAAGAAGTCTCTTTTGCCCCCAAGCAAAAAGACGGCGATTTCTCGTGTTTCTTCAGCTCCGGGACCTGTTGGGGCGTTTACACGGAAACGGAGAACGGTGAAAAGGATCTCCACGTGTTATACGGAGACCCCAATATTTCTCTCAAATAATTCTTCTACTATCAAAAATCCCCTTGGACTGGATTCCCACACCCAGTCCAAGGGGATTTCTGCGCTCCCACATCCGGGAGCCGCTGTTCTTTTTGGGATCAGGACCTCCCCGCAAACGCAAATTCTATCCCGGTGATGTCCTCCAGCGTTTCCCCGGAAAGAAAAAACGCCGGCATATCCGTGGCGTCCGACTTCCTTTCTTTCCCGTCGCAGAGGTAATACCACTGCCTTTCCGGTTCTTCCCCGGGCTCTTCGGCTTCTTCCCGGAAGTATTCATAAGAGAACTCATATCTCCTGCCATCGCAACTCCCTCCGCAATTCTTTCCCGTACCGTCATAGTAGTGGAAGGCAAAAGCACAGCTTGCTTTTGCCTTCCTGTTTGCCTGTTAAGCAGGACTCGGAGACCTTGTCAACGACGGCGTCAGCCGTTTATTTCATCGTTGACAAGAACATCGAGTCCTGCTACTTTTTTATTCTCCGTCTGCCTGGACCTTGCAAATATTCAGTTCAGTCAGCTGTTTGTCGTCCACCTCTGCAGGAGCGCCGCTCATCAATTCCGCCGAACTCGCCACCTTCGGGAATGCGATGACATCCCGGATGCTTTCACAATCCAGCATCAGCATCACCAGACGGTCCAAACCGAACGCCATGCCTCCATGCGGCGGCACGCCAAAACGGAACGCATCGATCAGGAAGCCAAACTGTTCCTGCGCTTTTTCCGGCGTGAAGCCCAACGCCTGGAACATCCTTTCCTGGAGCTCCGGATCATTGATTCGAATGGAACCTCCGCCCAATTCATTCCCGTTGAGCACCATGTCATAGGCAATGGCACGTACACTGCCCGGGTCGCTTTCCAACCGGTCGATATCTTCTTCCTTCGGCATGGTGAATGGATGATGCATCGCCACATACCGGCCTTCTTCCTCGTCGTACTCGAACAGCGGGAAATCTGTCACCCACAACAGGCACGGCTTGGAACGGTCGATCAAATCAAATCTCGCCGCCAGTTCACACCGCAGCGCACCCAACGAATCATAAACAACTTTCTTTTTCGGGCTTGCCACCAGCAGCAGCACGTCGCCCGGTTCGGCCCCCAGTGCGCTGCGCACTGCCGCGACCTCTTCCGCGCTCAGGAACTTTTCGTAACTGGAGCTTTCCCCAGTGGACGCCAGACGTGTCCATGCCAAGCCCTTCGCGCCATATGCCTTGATCCATTCTGTCAGCTTATCGATCTCTTTCCTCGGGAGATGGTCGGCTTTCCCTTTCAGATTGATCCCTCGTACTGAGCCGCCTTCCGACAACGCCTGCGCAAACACGCGGAATTCTGTACCGGAAAGCACCCCGCTCAGGTCCTTCAGTTCCATCCCAAACCGCAGGTCCGGCTTGTCCGAACCGAAACGATCCATCGCTTCCTGCCATGTCATCCGGCGCAGCGGCGTTTCGATGTCCATCCCAAGGACCTCTTTGTAGACTCTCTTGACCATGCCTTCCCCGACCGCCATCACGTCGTCCGCGTCCACAAACGACATTTCCAGGTCGATCTGTGTGAATTCCGGCTGACGGTCCGCACGAAGGTCCTCGTCGCGGAAGCACCGCGCAACCTGTACATATTTATCAAATCCCGACAGCATCAGCAGCTGCTTGTAAAGCTGCGGGGACTGCGGCAGTGCGAAGAATTTCCCCGCGAATACGCGCGACGGCACCAGATAGTCGCGCGCACCTTCCGGCGTCGATTTGATGAGGTTCGGTGTCTCGATCTCCAGGAAGCCGTTTTCATCAAAGTAGTCCCGTGCTGCCTTGACGATCTTATGCCGCCCGATGATCCGCTTCTGCATGTCCGGACGCCGCAGGTCCAGATACCGGTACTTCAGGCGCAGGTCCTCTTTTACTTTCGAGTTCTCCACAATGTCAAACGGCGGTGTCTCTGCTTTCGCCAGCACCCTCAGTTCCGCTACTTCAATTTCAATTTCCCCTGTTGGGATTTCCAGGTTCTTCGACGATCTCTCCCGTACTTTTCCGCACGCCGCCAGCACGAATTCCGCACGGCACTCAAACGCTTTTGCAAAAATTTCCCGGTCGGTCGCGTCGTCAAACGCCAACTGTACAATCCCGCTGCGGTCGCGCAGATCGATAAAAATCAGCTGCCCTAAATCCCTTTGGCGCTGTACCCATCCAAATACAGTGACTTCTTTTCCAATATCTCCGGTGCGCAGCTCCCCACAATAATGGGTACGCTTCAGCCCGGTAATCCTTTCCGCCATGTTATTACCTCCTTGATTTCAACAGAGTGTATTATCCTCTCAGTAAACTATTTGTAGAAAAATCAAAAATGAATCCCCTCTGTTTTTGCGAGCACTGCCATTGCATCCGCTAAAAAGACTTCCTGATCAAACGGCTTCCCAATCTTTACCGTTTCCTGTTCGCGCGTCGCCATATTCTTGAACATAACCTGGCCTGCTTCCAGCTCGTCGCCGCCGACCACTACGGTGAATTCCGCACCGATCTTATCCGCATACTTCATCTGTGCTTTCAAGCTGCGCCCGCACGAATCATAATCCGCAGGAATTGAACAGGTATGCAGCGCGTTCACCATCTGCACCGCACAAACCTTTGCTGCGTCATCCAGTGCCGCCACAAACACCTTACACGCCTGCGGCGCGGGCATCTCGATCCCCTGCGCTTTCAGGATCATCATCAGGCGTTCCAGGCCAAGGGCAAATCCCAGGCCAGCCGTAGGCTTTCCACCCATCTCTTCTACCAGTCCGTCATAGCGGCCGCCGCCCAACACGGTACTCTGTGCGCCCAGGTCATTCGATACAAATTCAAACACCGTACGCGTATAGTAATCCAGGCCGCGCACAATCGAGGGGTTGACTCGATACGCTACCCCCGACGCGTCCAGATACCGTTTGACCCCTTCAAAATGCTCGCGGCACTCGTCACAAAGATAATCCAGCATCCTCGGGGCACCTTCCGCGATCTTGGAGCACACCGGACTCTTGCAGTCCAAAATCCTCATGGGATTGCGTTCCAGCCGCGACTGGCAGGTTTCGCACAACTCGTTTTCCCGTCCCTGGAAATATTCCTTCAACGCTTTCGTGTATTTCGCACGGCATTCCGGGCATCCGATGGAGTTGAGCTCCAGCGACAGGTTCTTGACCCCAAGGCTGTCAAAAATCGATTTCCCAAGCAGGATTACCTGGGCATCCGCAGAAGGTTCCGCCGCGCCGAACATCTCCACGCCAAACTGATGAAATTCTCTTAGCCGTCCGGCCTGCGGCTTTTCATAACGGTAGCACGAGGTAAAATAATAGAACTTCTGCGGCAGTCCTTCGTTATAGGCCGCATGTTCCAGCATTGCCCGCACCACACCTGCAGTGCCTTCCGGACGCAATGTGATCGAGCGGCCACCTTTATCCAGAAACGTATACATTTCCTTTTGGACAACATCCGTCGTCTCCCCGACCGACCGCTGGAACAGCTCTGTGTGCTCAAATACCGGCGTACGAATCTCTCCAAATCCACGCAGGGCCGCTTCCCGGCGCATTACCCGTTCTGCCTCCTGCCATTCCGCAGTCTGACGCGGCAGCAGGTCCTGGGTCCCTTTCGGGGCCTGTGTCAGCAATGACATAGTATCATTCTCCTTCTTTTTCGGATTTCTTCTCTATTTTATTAATAAGAAAAAAATTTCCTGCTTGTTTTACAGTTTCCTTTTCTTACCATACCTTAGGATTCCATTTTTTCATCTTTCCAGTCTTTTCTTTGTCCGGACGCTTTGGGAACCTTTCTCCCCGGTGTTTCCCTGCAAAACAGAAAAAATCCCCCGTCCCGCAAAGGGACGAGGGGTAATCCTCGCGGTGCCACCCTTTTTCAAGGACGCCCAGTGCGTCCTCCTTCGTTCCCCTTAACGCGGGTCACGGGCTGTTTTGGCACAGCCTGGCTCGCGGGTGTCTTCACCGACCCTTTTTGCAGGCGCGCTTTCAGTCGCGGCTCGCCCTCCCTGTGGCAAAGGTTTCCGGCTACTCTTCCCGTTCATCGCCGTTCCAGCTTTTCCGCTGGAATCTCTCTCATGATTCCTGTATCTTGCTAAAATTACCGCTTTATCCTTTCAGGATATTCCTCCATTCCAGGTCTCCGCGCTCTAAGCCGTGGATCAATACCTCTGCGGTAGCGATATTGGTCGAAACCGGAATATTATGCATATCGCACAGACGTAAAAGATTCATATCATTCGGTTCGTGCGGCTTCGGGTTCAGCGGGTCACGGAAAAATAACAACAAGTCGATCTCATTGCACGCAATCCGTGCTGCGATCTGCTGATCCCCACCCTGAGACCCCGCTAAGAACCTCTGGATATGCAGTCCTGTGGCTTCCGAAACCATCTTGCCGGTGGTTCCCGTTGCGCACAGATTGTGGCGGCTCAATACCCCACAATAGGCAATGCAAAATTGGACCATCAACTCTTTTTTTGCGTCATGGGCGATAAGTGCGATATTCATAGTAATTCTTCCCCCTATACAGTTGACAGCTTACAGCTTTTTTAAAGACGCCAGTGGAACATGTTCTCCTTCCAGACGCGCCGCTAAACGGCTCAATGCTTTGGCCCCGCTGCTTTTTTGCGGAAACGGGACTGCCTGCGCAGCCGCGGCAGCAACCTGGGCATCCTCCGGGATAATGGCAATCAGCCGAATCCCTGCAGAATCGATCACACTGTCGAGATCATGGTAGCAATCCATCTTAAAAAAACCAGAATAGCTGAATCGGTTGATAATCAAACGCTGCGAATTTACCCCTGCACGGAGCAAACTTTGCCGTACTTTATCGCAGTCCCGTACACATACAGGGTCTGCGGTAGCTACTACCAAAGCACGATCCGCAGCCGCCGCAGCAGATGCAAATCCACGGCCAATTCCGGCAGGACAATCCAGCAGCACATGGTCGTAATACCGCGCCAAAATCGGCATCAACTGCTTCATGAGCGCCGGCCGGATAGAATTTTCTTCTTTCGTTGGGGCTGGCAGCAGGAACATTCCTGGAATCGTCCGGCTTGGGTAGATCGCGCGGATCGGTTCACAATTCCCGGCAACGATATCAGAGATATCGAATACCACTTCCTCCCCCAAACCTAACATTTGGTCAAGGCAACGGAGTCCCGCATCGCAATCCACCAGCAGTACCCGTCTGCCACGCTGTGCAAGCGCAGCACCCAGTCCTACGCAAGTGGTCGATTTCCCAACTCCACCTTTTCCCGATGTAATTACAGTAATAGCTCCCATGTTCTAATCCCTCAATTACCATACTACCACAAGAATATCCATCCGTCAAAGCGTTTTTTCCGTTTCTATGGACAATCACGGAAAGACCTCTGTTTTCTACAAAACAAAAGGCGAATCCTTGTACTTTTAGCTATTTGAAAATAATTTTTTTGCCAAAAATTGGTTATATTGTCTATTTTCTCGTGAATTTGGCTGCTTCATTACAGTTTGATTTTTTCTCCAGATAGTTTTGTACGCAGAAATGTTTCAAATGTCTCTGCATTCCCTTCCAGGAAATGATTTTTTTCCAGCAAAATGTACATTTGGGGCTTGATTTTTAACAGATACAAGTTTTTGGATCGGAACACCTTTACGATCTGCGCATAAGTGACGGTAGCCTTAGCCCCAGAGTTCTTATTATAGCTGACAACCTGCTCCTCATAAAAGCTGGTTTCCACCTGTGACGGAGAATGGTACAGCGTAATCGCCTGTTTTTCTGTTCTAGCTGCCTGCAAGCGCGGTACCCCAAACTGGAGGAACAACATCACAGCAAGGAGCAAAATGAGCTGAATTCCTGAAGCATAGGTATCTGGCCCGGCAAGGAAAAAAACAATGATCGTCAGTACAAAAAGCACTTCGAACACGATCATCAGGACAGAAAACCACGTTGGACGGATTTTCCTAATCATTTCCAGTAACGTCGCTTTGGTATAAATACACTCATTGACATACAATGGTTTCTGCTCGGGGGCTTCGGTATCTGAGTCGAATGGTGGTGTGACAGCAGGGACTTTCTGCAACAAATCTTTATCGTTGTGGTTCATGGAATCAGCCTCCTTTGTTCCCGGCAGGGTTTCCGCCTAAAATTTTTATTCGCCTATTTTAGCACATAATAGTCCTTTTTTCTACTATTTTTCTACTATTTTATATTGATTTGATAGGATAAAATCACATTATATGCCTTTGTAAGTATTTATAAAAATTCTTGAAAATGCCTTAAAGCAAAGATTTTCGCATATATCTATTTATCGCTTTATATCTCCGTACAAATTAGATTTGTAGAGTTTGGCACTATTTCAGCACCACGAATAAGACCATATATAGAGGTAGAGGGTATAGGGCGGTGTTATCACACCCACAAAAGACGATTTTGGACTACATTGTTTTACACCATTATGTTACGAATTTAAGGTTCAGTAAGCGTTGCAAACAAAGGTATTACAGACACTAAAACTGATAGAGCACGGTGTTTGTACCTTTTCCCTAAAACTGCCTTTTAGCTGCATAAGATTTAGGATAAATGTTATTATTATAATTATCCATTCTAAGTTTCGTAGCAAGCATAGGAACGGAGTACCCTTTTCTTAAAAAACACCCGTTTCTGTCTGCGACAATAAGAGAGAACTTTGCTTGTTAGGAATATCCTAAACCCTGATGCAAATTGAAATTTATCTATTTGTAAATTCTCTATCAAAAGCTCGCACTATCTCGAGATTCAGCTCATCATGATAAATATCCGATTCAAAATATTTTCCTCCACGAATATCTTTTAAATATCCTTCCTTCAATTCCATAGCCATAAATGCAGGATAATTAAAACCCTCTGAATCTGATATTTCATAAAATACTGCTTCTTTAAAACCAAACTGCGGATAGTACTCTGGTCTACCAAAAAATAAAATTGCGCCATAATGACTCCTTTTAGCTTGTTCTATCATTGCCTGAACAAGTGCTTTCCCAACGCCTTGACGCTGATATTCGGGTAACACACTTAAAGGACCAAAGTTTAGGACAGGAAGCTCCTGATTCTCCTTTTTAACAACAGCATTACTGCCAATAATGTGTCCGATAATCGTTCCATTTTCTAGTTCAGCAACGAAACTTAACGCCATAATACCATCACGCTGCCTCAACTCATGAACCATCCAATGCTCATAAGGACAGCCGATCCGACCTCGCTTGATTCTGTCGGGATAATCGAATGCAGCTCTCGTTATTTCCTCTACTCTTCGATAATCTTTTTCTTCTTCAAGTCTGATATTTATCTTCATACAATCCTCCGAATTCCAGTTTGTCGATTTATATACCATATATCGCGCCCATATATAAATTTTTCAATCATAATGTTGCCTTGTACAAAGCAGCAAATTCAGCTACTTTTATCAACGGTCAAAACGAACGGGCTTCGCCTTCCACCCGCAACTGTGTCTGCCTTCTGCTTGGTTGGTATGATATTTTTTATAGCTGTCCTTATCGTTTTATATTGCTATGTGAAATTCGAGCACCATTTAGGTACCAAAGTGTCAAAAATTACTGTTGTTTTAAGTTACTTGATCTGGAAAAAATCAGTAGTCGCAAGGAACTTCACTGTTTACGATTTTTCGAGATAGCAAAATACAATACTATTTTTTATGAACAGTGGAAGGGGGCCGGCAACTTCCGTGCCGGAACTCCGGCACGGAAATGCGGAAGGTCCCGCCTTTCCGGCGGCGACCTTCCCGCACCAAGCGCCTGCAAGGCGCTTGGCTGCCGGCCCCCTTAGTC
>CALWKP010000045.1 GCA_944381295.1 uncultured Clostridia bacterium
GTGACGATCGGGACCCGGCGGGCAATCCCATTTTCTTCCACAAAGATGTAATCCTCTTCTCCATCACTAAGTACAGCGCTGCGCGGCAGCACATAGGTATCCTCACTGCGCTCCCGGACAAAACTAACTTTCCCGAACATTCCGGGCTTGAGCGCCCCGTCACTATTTGCCAGCACGATTTCTATCTGGTACATCCCGGTCTGTCCCGCCGACGGGTTTACGGTCTTGACGGATCCTGCCAAAGGTTCTGCGGAAACCGATGACACCAATACCGGCACCTGTTGTCCCGGCTGGATACTATTAATGATCTGTTCCGACACATTGACGGTAAACAGCACTTCGGTCATATCGCTGATGATAAACGCCGGCCCCGCGCTCTGAGCGTACAACGTCCCTGCCGACACCCCGCAAAGTGTCACCGTCCCACTGATGGGGCTGGTCACCGCCGTATCTTCCAACGCGTCCTTCGCAGTTTTCAGCTGCGCTTCCGTCGCCTTTTGGCTTGCCTGTGCCGCCGCCAGGGCGTCCTGTGCCTGCCGCAGATTCTCTTCGGGCATCTGGTTCACCATCAGATCATAGCTCTTCTGCGCCTGTTCATACGCAATCCTGGCGTTTTCCAGCCCGGTCTCCGCCTGATCCATTTCTGTTTTTGAGATCACTCCCGCTTCGTACAGCTTCTGGCTGTTCGAATAGGATGTCTGCATATTTTCATAGGCCAATTTTGCCTGTTGCAGTCCTGATTCCGCATTCAGAATCTGTACCTGCATACTGGCGCCGTTCACCAGTTCCACAGCGGTCTGAGCAGAGCGCACCTGCGCTTTTACCGCTTCCAGCACATCCACATTGCTCTGTACGTCACTGGGGTCCAGACGGAACAGCACATCCCCGGCATTTACCTGATCGCCTACGTCAAATTCCACCGATTCTACTTCTCCCGCCATAGTCCCCATGACGGTCGCCATCTCATAAGCCATCACCGTTCCCGAGTAATCCAATACCGTCTGGATATCCCCTTTCGCGGTTTTCTCTACTTCTACCGCCCTTGCCTGCGGAGTTTCTTCCTCTGTTGCCGTGTTCTGGGATTCCTCGTTCGGCGTACCGCAGCTTCCTAACGGCAGCATCACGCACAGTATCATCACCGCTGCCAACGCTTTCCCAGATTTTTTCTTCCACCAGTCCATCGAATGTTCCTCTTCTCTCTGCTTATCTCTGTTATTCTGTCAACTGCTGATGTATCCGTAATCCACCATCCAACGGTACTGTTCGATTGCTGTGAACAAGTTCGTCTTTGCCGTCTTGACTGCCGCTGCCTGCGTATCGTACTGATCTTGTGCCGCTACTAACTGTAACTGGGAAATCGTTCCCAGTTCCGCTTGGAGTTTGGATGCTTCCAACGATCTGGATTCCAGTTCCAACGCACGTTCCTCTTGCTCCAGCAGCCTCTGCTTTTCCCCAATGTTTTCATACAGTCTCCGCAGGGCTGCTGCATTGCTCCCCTTATACTCGTCATATTTCTCCGAATTGCTCACAAAGGTATCGCCCGAACCATAAGAATCCACCACATATTCCACGTCGTCCCCAAAATTGATCTCTTCCACATATTTCAGGTCCGGCGACGGCAGGCTCCCAATCGAAAGTGACTGGTTATAATTTCTTCCAATCGTAGTATTAAACGTCCGGCGCATATTTTTCAACTGCAAATCAATCGTGTCGATACTCCCGGAAATCACCGCACGGTTTTCTTCCATCTGATCCAATTCCAACTTGGTAATCATCCCCAGTTCGTATTGCAGCCGATACGCTTCCAATGTCTTGTCATATACGCGCAGACTTCTCGAAACTTCATCCCGCTGATCGGACAGCGTATTGTAAGTAATGTATAGCGTATTCAGTCCCACTACCACCTGATCTTTCGCCTGCGTAATCTGGTTGCGCGATTCCCGGTAACTCGTCAGCGACATCCCAATCTGGGCATTGAGCAGGTCTGTATTGGTTTTCAGCGCATACAGCGTCAGATAAGACGGGTCCTGCGGATTTTGCGGGATCTGTTTCTCCAGAGCCTGCGAAATCTGGTTCAACCCTTTCTGCGCTTCCTCCAGGGATGAGATCACCCCATTGATCTGGCTGGCTGTTCCGGCAAAATCCAGGCTTCCCTCTACAACCTCCTCAATATTCCGATAACTCACCGTATTTCTTTCCCAAACTTCTGCCGCCTGTACCGGCGCTGCCGTCCCGCAAAGAAGAACCGCACTCAGAAGTATCGCTGGTAATTTTCTCTTCCAGAATCCTTTCATCTCAGATTGCCTCCCCCAACTGATTTTCCCGCTGTCGTTTCTGCTCGTAATACTTCGAGATTTTTCTACACATCCGGATATACTCCTCGGTATCTTCCCCCAACGCTTCTACGATTTCGTTCATCCACTCCAAAATCACCTCATCGCACCGGCTAAGTGTTTCCGCTCCTTTTTCCGTCAAGCTCACCAGCACACACCGTTTATCGTTATCACGGGCTGTTTTTTCCACAAGTCCCTGATCCGTCAAACCATTAATCATCCGGCTTACCGCTGGTTTGGAAACTTCGAGCATCTCGCTCAGATACGAAATCATCACCCCATCCTGCCGCATTGCCTTCGCGCTTTCCCGAATCAGCAGCAACATTGTATAGGCGCCTTTGGACAAAGGTTCAAAGGACTGTTTTCTCATGACGATCTGTGTGAGCCCAGACATCGCTTGGAACAACCGTTTTTCCACCGTTTCCATAACCCGCCCTCCTCAATGATTAACATGGTTAACTATCTAACTTTAGTGTAGGAGAAATTCTCTTTGATGTCAAGAGCGTTTGCGTTTGTTCGCAAACTGTTTACAATCTCCGTAATTAAGCGGACCCCGGCAACCTTGTCAACGACGGCATCAGCCGTTCTTTTTCCCGTTGACAAAGATTGCCGGGGTCCGCTGCTTTTCCGCAAATGAAGCTTTGCTTTGTTCAGCCTTTCACCAGGGAATCCATCTTCCCTACCAGTGACGAGTTCCGCGTTGCGGAAATATTATTGACAAACAACAAATCTTGCGCTCCTGCATCCCGCGTGAATTTGACAAGGTCGCCGTTCCAATACCGGTAGTCGATCACATACACCGTTTGATAATGCGACGTCAGGAACGGCACGAACGCGTTGCCGAACGATTCCTTCACCACAACACAGGAAGAACCGTCTGTGACCGATGCGTTCTTGATCACCGTATAGGGGTTATCTCCTCCAATAAAGGTGCTGTACTTTGACGATGTCGCCCACGTACTGACATCCGAAATCAACGGCCATTCTGTCTGATTTCCGTTCGTATCCGTAAAGGTCATGGTGATATCTCCGGGTGGCACATAGGCAACCACCGTATCCGGATTTTTCGTCAAAGCTGTCGATTTTCCAGTATCTGAATAAAATGCTCCCAGGAATCCATCAAATTCTTTTGTCGTGTATTCACTCAATTCCAGGGGGGTAAATCCAGCTTTCTCTGCAAATTGACGGTAGCTGTAATATGCGCCCAACGCTGTCCAGTGATGGTCCGTACGGAAATAAATATATTCATCTGCATGAGCCTTTAACGTATCGTAAATCGGCACCGTATTCACCGATGACGCCATCGAGCCGTACATATACGCGATAGCATCTTTCTGGGACGAGGTATTGATCCCCGAACGGAAACTCTCTGGCAGCAGGATATCCATACTGGTGGGTACGATCATATCATAGACCTTCGTAGTACCTTCCAATCCCTGTGCCGCACGGTTTACCAGTGCCACATATTGATCTGCTACGCTCTGTGAGAAATTATAATACTCGTATGCGCTGTCCCCTACGATCAGCACCGCGCCCAAACTCTGCGTAACTTCTCCTGTAACATCTTTTTCCGGAGCCGGCGCTTCCTGCGACGAAGAACTTTCTGAAGCTTCACTCTCTTCTGCGGTAGAACTTTCCGGCGCTTCTGAGGATGCTTCTGAAGATTCCGGCTTCTCAGAGGTTTCTGAGGAAGAAGGCTGTGCGGGGGCTGACGGAATCTCGTCACCCTGTTCCACATTCCCGCTCACCTGTACCGGACTCATTCCATACAGGTCTTTCAACTGACTGTTTAATGTGACAAAATCATCCCGGAACGGGAATGTATCGGAAAACCACACGTCGATATCGTCAAAAAACGAACCGTTCAGCAGTGTTTCCATACTGAATTTCGGAAATTTTGCAAGGTCCCTTTTTTCAAAGTCCGAATGGCTTGGACGCAGCGGAAGCAAAAGTGCGATGACAAACATCACCGCCAGCGAAACAAAAAACAGAACAATCCGTGCCGTACAGAACTTTTCTCCTTCCTCCCGATACCGGGGATCC
>CALWKP010000046.1 GCA_944381295.1 uncultured Clostridia bacterium
CTCTTTTTGATACTTTCGTGCAGTTGGCAGACCGCATCTTTATTGTATCAAAAGGAGTTTTTCTTTCCTTCGCAACGCTAAAGCTTTTTTCAACTCCCCGGCACAGCCGGGGGTTTTCCAAGGACAAGAAAGAGCCGGCTTTTCTGGAGTTCCAGAGAAGCCGGCTCTTCGCCTTGCAGAAAGCAGACATTCCCTTAATCTTGTGCTTGCCCGCTTTCCCCGTTTTCAATAATAATGGTCTTTTGTGTCTCGCCGTTATCCGCAAGCAATACAATTTGAACATCAAAATTCGAGCCACGGTTCGTGATTTCATCCGCCCGGTACATTGTCACTGTCACCGTATCTCCCGGTTTGTAGAGCGCTAATATCTGATACAATTCCGATGTCCCGGAAAAGCTCCGCCCGTCGATCTGTGTAATAATATCATTGACTTGCACATCCGTTCCGGAAAATGCACTGTTTTCGTCGATCGAAACGATCCTGACCCCTGCTGGTACCCCGTACATCTGCTCCTGCAGAGTGACCGATGTACAGGTTACTCCCAGACGCGGACGATTTTCCACATATCCATTCACCATCAGCTGGTTCAGAATCGGCTGTGCCTTGGCGCTCGGAATGGCAAAGTTAATGCCTTCATAGGAAACCCCCGAAATCTTCGACGAGGTGATTCCTACCACCTGGCCATACATATTGACCAGCGCACCTCCGGAATTCCCCGGGCTGATCGCGACATCCGTCTGGATATAGGTCATGTTGTTTTCATCGCTATAACTTACGGTACGGTCAAGGCCGGAAATAATGCCCCGCGTCATCGAACTCTTATACGCGATACTGCTCGGGCTCCCGATCGCCACGACATCCTGCCCTACCACCAACTCGCTGGAATCTCCAAATTCTGCTGGTGTGAGACCTTCCGCATCGATCTTGATGACCGCTAAATCCGTCACCTTGTCAATGCCGACGATGGTTCCCTGGTATTCCTCTCCGCCGTACAGCAGCACCTGCACCTTCGTATCTTTACTGTCGTTTACCACATGGGAATTCGTCGCAATATATCCATCAGAGGTCAGGATGATTCCCGACCCGATTCCGCTGCCGGTATCCGACGTTGAGATCAGACATACAATGGACGGCGCTACTTTGGAATACACATCTTTTGCGGCCAGTTCTCCGGTTGCCGGGATACTTTGCAGTTCTATCCCGGAACCATCCGGCGCTGTGACATCCCCCTCGGGAGCAGGCACTACATTTTCATCCTCAGACGGCAGCGAAGAAGAATCCTCCGGCAAGGTAGGGACTCCCGACTCGCTGGTTCCTGTTGAGTCCTGGGCGTAGCCCAATGCTTCCCAGACAGCATAAGTGCCAAAAGCTACTACAAACACCACGGCAAGGGAAATCAGCAAGACCCAAAGTACTTTCAGGCCACCTTTCGCCTTGGGCGGCCTCTGATTCTGCTGATAGTAGGGTGGCTGCCCATTATTCCAGCCCGGTGTTCCGTATGGCTGATAGTTCTGTGGCTGGCTATTATTCCACCCAGGTGTTCCGTATGGCTGATAGTTCTGCGGCTGGCCATTGTTCCAGTTTGGCGTTCCGTAAGGCTGGTTACTCTGCGGCTGGCCGTTGTTCCAGCCTGGCGTCCCATAGGGTTGGTTATTTTGTGCTTGGCCATTATTCCAGTTTGGCGCTCCATAAGACTGGTTGTTCTGCGGTTGGCCGTTGTTCCACCCAGGCGTTCCATAAGGCTGGTTATTTTGCGCTTGGCCCTGATAATTTCCTGGATTTCCATAATAGGGCCGGTTATTCCCATAAGGATACTGCTTTTGGGCATTTCCTCCTGCACCGTTGTTTGGCGATGGCGTCCCATACGGCTGCTGATAAGGCGACGAGTATCCCCTCCATGGCTGTTGATTTCCCGGATACCCGGCTGGACCATATTGTCCATGATAGTACGGCGGCATGGTATTGGGAGTTCCCGTGCTGTTTGTCGGGACATCGCTCGGCTGTCCCTCTGTTGCGGCAGGCTCCTGTACAGATTCTCCATCTGTCATTTCCGGCGCAGGATTCTCCTCTGGAGTCTCGGGAGCTGCTGATTCTTCTTCTATGGGTCCTTCCGCCGGAGTCTCTGTTCCAGTAGATTCCGCAACTGGTTCTTCCGCTGGAGTCTCGGGTGCTTCCGCCTCAGTTACAGGGTCCTCTGTCGGGGTCTCTGGTGCTGCCGGTTCGGACATGGGTGCTTCCGCCGAAGACTCCGGTTCCTTATCTCCTCCGGTCAACGGGATCGCGGTATGTTCTTCCGCTTTCCTGTTCTCCCGGTCTTTTTGATCGTCATACATATTCTGCTCACCTCTTCATCCAATTTATTGAGGGGTTTTCGGTTCTTTGAGCTTAGGTTTCGCTTCCTTGATTTTGGGGAATTCCCTGGAATTCTCTTTCGATTTCTGGGATTCCACCTTTTTGGGCAGATAAAACTGGAATTGTGTATACTCGTTTTCCACGCTGCTCACGGTGATATCTCCGCCATGCAGCCGGATGATCGTCCGCACGATATACAGCCCTAATCCCATACCGTTTTTATCCTGGCTGCGCGATTTATCCGTTTTATAAAACCGGTCAAAAATCAACGAAATTTCTTCCGCTGCGATTCCTGCTCCGCTGTTGCGAATCAAAACATCTGTCCGGTCTGGCAGGTCTTCAATCCGGAATTCAATGTATCCGCCTTCGTTCGTGAACTTTACGGCATTTTCAATCAGGTTGTACAGTACCTGATGAATCATGTCCGGGTCGCCGTCCACATAGACGCTTCCGGAATCTTCCAGCCCGCGGATCTCCAGACGTTTGTCTTCGATACTCTTTTCAAATGAAAGCAGCGCATTAAAAATCGTATTGCTCAAATCAAATCTTGCAGGCCGGAGCTTCAGCTCACCGTTATCGATTCTCGACAGATCCAGCATGGTACGTACCAGCCGGGATAACCTCTTAACTTCCTGCGAAACGATCCGCAAATAATACGATTCTTTCTCCGGCGGGATGGTTCCGTCCAGAATCCCGTCGATAAACCCGGCGATCGTGGTCATCGGGGTTTTGAGTTCGTGGGAGACATTGGCAATAAAGTTCCGGCGGACATATTCCCCTGAGGACAGCGAACTGGCCATATTATTAAAAGCTAAGGCAAGCTCCCCGATCTCGTCGTTGGAATTTACTGGCACGCGCATCGAAAAATCGCCGTCCCCGAACCGTTTGGCCGCGACCGCCATTTCCCGCAATGGACGTACCAAATTATAGGAAAACAGCCACACCACACAGAACGCGATCAGGAAGGCTGCCAATGCCGCCAGCAAAAACATCCGGAATACTTCCATCCGGTAGCTGTCGATAAAACTGGCGCTTGCCGCGGCAAACACTGCGCCGATCACGATCTCATCGCCGCTGGTATTGCTGATGGTCTTGATCGGGGCGCCTACCACATAATGCGGCGTCTTATACACCCCGCTCAAATTCCCCTGACCGCTGTATCCATTGGACAGGGCCTTTTCCATGATATCGGAACTGATTTTTACGGTAGCGTCACTCTCGCCCGAACTCCCGTAACACGACAGCAACCGTGTCCCGTTGCGGTCCGTTAAAAAGATGTCCGCACCGATATTGTTGGCAAATGCCGTCATAAAAATCTGCATACGCGTCCCGTCAATCGTATAATCTTCATCGATCTGGAACACGCTGTTCCCGGCGACTTCCGCAACACTGTATGCATTTTTGCTGAGGACTTCCCGCTTTTCATTCTGCCAGTACTGGGAAACAAACACGATCATGACAAGTCCCAGAAAACAGAAACTAATCACGATAATCAGCGAAGTAATCCCCAGGTATTTTTTAAACAGGGTCTTTTGCTTCCCTGCAAATCGATTCCCCATAAGACATCACTTCCCCGCAAACCCGGGAATCCCACGGGTCATTCTTTGACTTCAAATTTATAGCCGACGCCCCATACCGTCTTGAGCGCCCATTTATCCGACACGCCTTCCAGCTTTTCGCGCAGGCGTTTTACGTGGACGTCTACGGTACGGGAATCGCCGTAATAGTCGAATCCCCACACCTCGTCCAACAACTGGTCGCGCGTGAATACCCGGTTCGGATTGCTCGCAAGATGATAGATCAATTCCATCTCTTTCGGCGGGGTATCGACCTGTACGCCGTTTACTTTCAGCTCATAATTGGTCAGGTTGATCGACAGTTTATCGTATTTTACTTCTTTGACCGCGCCTTCACCGGTCTTTCCGGACCTGCGCAGTACCGCCTTGATCCGGGCGACTACCTCTTTTGCCTCAAACGGCTTGACCACATAATCGTCGGCGCCGAGTTCCAGACCTAAAACTTTGTCGAATACCTCGCCCTTTGCTGTCAGCATAATGATCGGGCACTGCGATTTCTTCCGGATCTCGCGGCAAACCTGCCATCCATCCAGTTCCGGCAGCATGATATCCAGCATGATAAGATCCGGGTTTTCTGTTTCAAACAGGTTCAATGCTTTTCTTCCATCATTGGCGATCACAACATCAAAGTTTTCCTTTTCAATATAAAGCCTCAGCAATTCACAGATATTTTGATCGTCATCGACCACTAAAATTTTTCCTTCTGCCATAACTCCTGCCTCCTTTACCGGTCCCCTCTGATGGCTGTCCCTAAACAGGGACATGCCCTATCATTTTATCGTTAGGATAGTATCATTATACCCGACGCTCTCTGAAAAAGGATGAATTTTTTATAAAACTTTGCCGTGTAAGCTGTGAACAGCGTACGAAAAAACGCCCGGTGATACCGGGCGTTTGGCTGCGGACCGGAACTCCGTTGTTTCCGGCCCTATGTTTGGGATCATCCGCTGGCGTGCCTCCTGTATTCGCATCATCAATACATTCGGCTGCCTCTCCTTTGCCGGACGGCCCATTTCCTGTCCCCCTGCGGGGAATACTTTTCGGACCCTGTCAACCTTTCCGCTTCCTCCGGAACATTTCCTCAACCGTTCGCATCATCAACGGGCGGGAAATCCCCGAACTCCACTTCCGAGTTTTCATCATCCTCACTGCATTCACAAAAGCCTTTCAGCTCTCCGCAGTTGCGGCAGTACTGTTTGCCGCCGGTCGTTTCACAGGTTCCTTTGCAGCGGCTGTTGAGCTCGCCGCAATATTCACAGTACCGGCCTGGATTGTGCGGGCCGAAATACGGGTCTCCCCCTTCGGCACCGGAATCCCTGCACTGGCACAGAGAATACAATTTTCCGCAATCGGCGCAATATTGCTTACCGATGCTGTGGTCACAATTTCCTCCGCATTCGCTCATCAGCTTACCGCAATATTCGCAGTAGCCGGTCAGTTCGCCTCCGGAGGAATCTCCACCGTGTTCATTACAGGTACACAGCAGCAGCCGGTTCCCGCACACGGCACAGTAAAGTTTCCCATATTTATGGCTGCACGTCCCTTTGCATTCCGCATTTGGACGTCCGCAATATTCACAATATCCCGTCATGATCTCGCTGTTTGCGCCGGATGTCTGAGAACTCTCCGAACCCGACGAAGGATTTCCGCTATCCCCAGACATCTGGGAAGAACTTGACGGTTCGCTGGAAGAAGATGTTTCCGAAGAACTTGGCGTCTTGCTGGAAGATGGCTCTTCGCTGCTTTCAGGACCGGACGATTCCGGTGTGGAAACATATTCTGTCAGCACGTCACTGACATCGATTTGTTTTTCTTCAATAATCGAGGAAATTTCCCCAATAGACATCTGCGAAAGGGATGTTGGATCAAGCGCCTCATCCTTTTGGGATAACCGGCACACCAGATCAGCTTTCCCCACCGAGATTCCATTGTCCTTGGCAAATTTCTGAACCTCCGGGGTCAGTACGTCGCTTTGTTGGATCACGCGCGCCGAAGTGTTATTCGACTTTAATGCCGCATCCACACTGGACGATACTTTTTCCTTGAGGGCATCCGCCTTTTGCACATCGGCATTTGCTACCGATACCAAAATGGTGTTGGGGGTTCCTTCCGCGGTGAGATACCCATGCTCGCGCGTAGAAGAGATAATGGTCTCCGTGGCCGCATCCAAATCCATGTTTTTCAGCGAAACGCCTTCCAAAACCGCCTGGGCATCCTCATTTACCGCAAAGCAGTCGATCACCTTGTCTCTGCCGTCTACCGTCAATTCAAAACTTGGGTTGACATCCAGACTGACGATCGATTCCACTTCCGGTGATCGGACGGAATACAAGACGCCTGCCACGGCAACAAATACTGCCGCTACCGCACAGGCCGCTGCACGCCATGGTGCCTGCCTCTTCGGCGGAGCCTGCGCCGGGAATTCCTTTGCCGCGGCGATCTGCTGCGGCGTTGCGGACAAAATTTTATCCAAAACATCCGGAGTCTGCATCTGGACGGCGTCCCGCAAAGATTTTTTCAATTGTCGTTGTGTCATGAACTGTGTTAGAACGCCTCCTCCTTTACAGATTTTTGCAGTTTCCGGATCGCACGGTGATATCTTGACAATACCGTTCCGAGTGGTAACTCAGCAATCGATGCGATCTCTACAAATTTCAGCCCTGTCACGACATGCAGCAGCACGATCTGCCGGTCTTTTTCTTCCAGCAGCTTCAGGGCGTTGCGAAGGATCATATGATCCACCGCCCGAGAGATCCCGTCTTCTCCTTCCGCCTCTTCGTGTTCCGAAAGATCTGCGGGTTCCTGACGCTGCAGGCGCCGCATTTCCATGTACGCGAGGTTTTTGGCGATCGTAAAGATCCATGCCATTGGTTTCCCCTGCGGGACATAATTGCACGCGGATTTTCTGACCGACAGGTAGGTTTCCTGCATCAGATCTTCCGCTGTCGCAGAGTTTTTTACAATGGACAGGATCAGACAGTAGACCGGGTCTTTGGAAGCATGATATAGCTGAACGAACGCATCCTGGTCGCCGTCTGCCACCTGCTGGATCAAATGGTCCGTCAGCAAGTTTTTTTGTTCTTGCTTATTGCCCATGCCTTACTCTCCATCTCTCTATCAACATAATGCAGGAATCCCGCATTTTATTGCATCAACTTTAAAAAAATTTTTCTGGAAAATTTCTCCGTAAATACACCTTGCGAAATGTGGTACAACTGGAGGAATCGTTCCAAAACCGTTCTTATATAATAAAACAAGCCTAAAAAAAAGTCAAACCTTCCTATGACGTCTCCGACCCATCAAAATCCGTATCAGCCGGCATATCATAACCCCGGAAATGACCCCGCAAAAATCCAAAATCACATCGCTGACTTGGCCCGATCTGCCCGGTACAAAACGTTGAATAGACTCGTCGCAGGCGGCCACAGCAAGTCCCGCTGCATAGGGGACCACTGCCTTGACCGCAGCACGTCCCGGATATGACTGTGCGGTAAGCTCGAGCAGCACCCCCATGGCAAAATATTCCAGAAAATGTGCCGTTTTTCGCAGCAGATGTTCGCCCATGGCCTGATCGACACCCATCCAGGCAAAAAAGCCTTGCAGGATTCCGGCCACCCACTCGCTCCTGTTTCCGGATTCCTCGCCGTTTTGAAGCGAATTACTGAAAATAAACGCAGCCATCCCTATACACAGCAGCGTGAGACCTACTGCTTTTCGATTATCTTTCCCGAAATGATACAGGGATTTCCCAAAATCAAAAAATTTCATGGCAAACACCTCTTTACTTTACAATGCTAATGCGTTAGAATAATAAACACTGACCAAATCTTATCGATCTATTGAAATGGAGGCAATCGCAAATGAAAAAAATCCTTGCAGCGGCTTTGGCCCTGATTATGGCAGTAACTACTGTGGGCTGCGCCGCCGGACAAACCGGTTCCGGAACCGACGAATCCTGGACCAAAGTGGAACAGGCCGGCAAACTGGTACTCGGGATGGACGACGCATTCCCGCCGATGGGATACATTGATACCCAGACAGGCGAGCTTACTGGATTTGACATAGCTCTTGCAAGCGAAGTATGCAGCCGTCTCGGCGTCGAATTGGAACTTCAGGCAATCGATTGGGACAACAAAACGCAGGAACTGAACAACGGCAACGTAGACTGCCTGTGGAACGGTTTCAGCAAGACAGAAGAACGCGATCAGGAATTCAACCTGAGCATGCCGTATATGAAGAACAACCAGATCATCCTGGTAAAAGCGGATTCTTCCTACCAGTCGCTGGCCGACCTGGCCGGAAAAGTGATCGGTGTTCAGAAGGACTCCTCCGCTGAGGACGGCCTCAACGCGGAAGAAAACACCGAGTTCCGGGAATCCCTCGGCGAAATCGTCGGGATCGGCGATTACAGCCAGGCTATCCTGGAAATCGAGAACGGCACGATCGACGCTATCGCGATCGACGAAGTTGTGGCAAAATTCTATCTGAACAATGATCCCGGCGCATACCGTATCCTGGAAAAAGAGGACGGCAGTGTAGAATCCCTTGCCGTAGAAGATTACGTAATTGGGTTCCGCAAGGCGGACGAAGCCCTGAAGGTCAAAGTAGAAGATACTCTGAAAGAAATGGCTGCCGATGGTACGCTGAAATCCATTTCAGAAGAATGGTTTGGTGAGGATGTCACCACGATCAGCGAATAACCTGAGAAAGGGGGCCGTGGTATGGATTTGAACTATCAGGCGCTGTTACTCGATATGCTGACCGCGACCCTGATGTCGCTGCGCATTTTTTTCTCTACGCTCTTGTTCGCACTTCCGCTCGGCATGGTGATCGCGCTCGGCCGTATGTCGAAAAACCCTTTGATCCAGCTTCCAGTGAAAGCTTACATACTGGTCATGCGCGGCACGCCGCTTATGCTCCAGCTTTTGTTCATCTTTTACGGGCTCAAACCGATTTTCGGCATCCAGCTTGACCGTGTCCTTTCCGCACAGGTGGCTTTTGTTCTCAATTATGCCGCCTATTTTGCGGAGATTTACCGCGGCGGTATCGAAAGCGTCCCGCAAGGACAGTACGAAGCCGCCAAGGTCTTGGGATACACCCGCCCGCAGACGTTTTTCCATATTATCCTGCCGCAGGTCGTCAAGCGGATCATCCCGCCCATGGGCAATGAATTTATCACCCTGGTCAAGGATACCTCTCTCGCACAGGTCATCGGCGTAAAAGAACTGCTCGACGTCACGCAGAGTTGGGTGACGTCTTCGGTCAACATGGCCCCGTTCATTGTTGCGGCTGTGTTCTATCTGGTGATGAACGGCATCGTAACGCGGTGCT
>CALWKP010000047.1 GCA_944381295.1 uncultured Clostridia bacterium
AGCAGCACGCCAAACGATGCCATCGGATTGAGCAAATAAGCGCCTACAATATAAACCAGCGAGAACACAATCTGCGAGATCGTTTCTGTTGAAAACCATACGGAATTAGAAATATAGATGGCGCGCATCCATACTTTACGGCGTTCTTCCATCAGACGATCCAGAATCCCCAAATTGACTTCCTGACGGTTAAACGCCTGTGTCACCTTCACCCCTTCAATCGATTCCTGCACATAGGCATTCAGATTGGAGTTTTTATTAGAAACCTGCTGGTAGGCACGTCTCTGTTTCGGCTTGATGAGCAGGATAAACACGATTAAAATCGGAAGCCCTGCAACCGTAACAGAAGCCAGTGGGACACTGACCTGGAACATAAACACGATAATGAACACAATATTGATAATTTCAATGATAAAATCGAGCAGGCCATTGGAAAGGACATCCGATACATTGTTCACATAGTGGACGATGCGCACCAGAATTTTCCCATGCGGCCTGTTATCATAGTAGGAAAAAGGCAGCACCTGGAGATGCGCAAACAAATCCTGGCGGATATCATGGACGATCGTTTGTGTAGCCTGCGCAACAATGATCCGGCGCACCGCGGTAAACAGTACATTCACCAGGATCGTGATCCCCAACAAGATGGATAACCGAATCAGCTGGTCCACATTGCCCTGCGGAATCGAATTATCCATAGCATACTGGATCAGCATCGGCCCGGTGAGTCCTACCACACTGCCCACACCACTTAATAGCAGCGCTGAAAACATACGCCCTTTACAGCGCATGACATAAACCATTACCTTTTTCAGATTTTTAAAATTAAGGGGACTCTCTAAAGTTTCATCCACATCAAAACGGTTACGCGCCAAGCTCTTCACCTTCTTCCTTGCTGTTCTGGATCGCCCAGATATGCCGGTAAAAGCCGTGATTTTGCAATAGCTCGCGGTGCGTGCCGCGCTCGATAATTTTCCCCTCGTCAAGAACCAGGATCAGATCTGCGTCTTCAATGGAAGAAATCCTCTGTGCGATGATGATCTTGGTACATGGGAAATCCAGCTGCCGAAGCTGTTCCTGCAAATATTTTTCTGTTTCCATATCGACTGCCGATGTCGTATCGTCCAGAATCAGCACCGCTGGACGGATCGCTAATGCACGCGCCAAAGCCAAACGCTGCTTCTGTCCTCCGGAAAGCCCTACGCCGCGTTCCCCGATCAGCGTGTCATAGCCATCCTGCATCTTCCTGACAAATGAGTCCGCTCCTGCCCGGCGTGCAAAATCCTGTACATCTTCCAGGGGCATATCCGGCCGGCCGTAGGCAATATTGGCATCGACTGTATCGGAAAACAGGAACACTTCCTGCATTGCCACCCCGATATACCGGCGCAAAGCCTGCAGCGTATAATTCTGCACATTTTCCCCGTCCAGCAGGACTTCTCCGGAAGTCGGATCATTGACACGGTTCAGCATACTCGCCAACGTTGTCTTTCCTGACCCGGTGGTCCCAATAATTCCCAATGTCTGCCCAGGCTTGATATGGAAACTAATGTGGTCAAGGATTACAGAGTTATTGATCTTCAGCGACACATCGCGGAACTCGATATCCCCCTCCGGACGTTTGCCAGGATCTTTTGCCTGATACCGGTCGGCAATGCTCGGCTGCGCGTAAAAGACTTCCATAATCATCTGACAGGAAGTGAAAAACCGCTGGATATCGTTGATAAGCATCCCCAAATTGCGCAGAGGGTTCGACAAAGCCCAGGTCAGTGAGGAAAATGCCAGGATATCGCCAGCCGAAAGTTTGCCCTGGATCATAAAAATCCCGCCAACCAACAGCATCGTGACGGTCATCGACTGGGACAACAGATCGATTAACGGCCAGAATTTCACGCCCACATATGTAGTTTTCAAATTCATCTGGCGATAATCTTCATTTTTCTCTTCAAACTTTTGATTTTCGTACTCTTCCCGCGCAAATGCTTTTACCACCCGATTTCCTTCAATGTTCTCCTGCGCTACTATATTCAGTCTGGAAAGCTTCTGCCGCAATGTGACAAACATGGGATGAATGATCTTGGAAAAAAATCTGGTAATAATCAGGATCAGGGGTGTGATCGCCGCTAAACAAAGCATCAGCTCCAAATTGACAGAGCCCAGATAGATCAGTGCCGCAACAAAAATCACAACCGAATCCAAAGTACAATACGAGATCCACGCTATCGCATAACGAACCAGATCGAGATCGTTTGTCATGCGGGTCATCAGATCCCCTGTACGAATCCTATGGTAATACCGTGCATCCTCGTTTTGAAGGACATCGTACATTTTTCTTCTGAGGCCGTTGAAGGTACATTGACTGCTTTTTTCCAGCAGGATGATCATAACATAGCGCATGGTAAGTCTTGCAACTTGTACCGCAAGCATTAGTCCAAGGATTGGAAGCAGTAATTCTGTGTTCTGAGGAGTAATGACATCATCGATCAGTTTTTGTGAAAGCATGGGGTTGATAATCAGCATAGCAGATGTAACAGCGGAAAGCACCATTGCCACAACAAACAGCCCTCTTTTTTCCCCCATATACTTCCAAAGCCATTTTATTCGGAACATATTTCCCCTCCTGTCCGGCTTATGGAATCATGTGGTAACCCCTGTATAAACTACGGTTAAAAAACTCACCTCTCACCCCTTTCCTGTTTCTCACAAAACTGGCTGTTTTTCTTCTTCGGACAGTATACATCCCTAAAATTAAAACTGCAAACCGTCCTTATACGATTAAGCTCCACTTTCTTTGGTTTTCCTTTGATTTCCTTCATTTTGCTTGGATTGGATGAAAAGCAAGCATTTAAAACGGAAAATTTTCCGAGGTATATCCGGTTATTTTGCACAAAAAAACAAGACTCTTTCTTGTTCTGTTTCGCCTGTCAGAAAGACAGCCGCCGATTTTGGAATTCCTTTAAAATCAGCGGCTGCTCGTACTCTATTTTTCTTTCAAATTTTTAAGTTTTGGAGTTTGTCGCAGTAATACTGGACATTTTCAAACTTTGCGTCCGGTGCGATCCGATGGTCCGGGCAGGGGATGTATCCTCCTAATTCGATAAGCGGGCGCAGACGTTCAATTTCTTCTTCCACAGCCCGGTAATCCTTTGCAAAAACCCGTTTATCCATTCCTCCCACGCCCCGCAGTTCCCTGCCGTATTTCTCTCGCCATGGACCAATACTCGCTTCCCAGGTTCCCACTTCGATTGGGAACATTGTATTTACTCCGTTTTCTAGCCATGTCGGGATCAGTTTGTCAATCCAGCCATCACAATCCAATGATACGATATCAATCCCATAACTGTTCAACAGGTCTGTGATCCTTTTATAATGCGGTCCTACATATTCGTCAAACATCGAGGGAATGACCAAAGGTCCATTCTTAAAGCAAATATCTTCCCAAAAATGTGCATAGTCAAACTTGGCCCCTGTTTCCAGCATCGCCTTTACACAGTCATAACATAACCCACACATCGTATCAATGATTTCCACATATAAATCAAAATCATCCGCCATCAGGTAGCTCAGGTGCTCTACCCCTAACAAATCCCTCATTCTTCCCATCAGCGAACCACAATAAATTCCAATCGGGATTTCGCGTCCTTCCTCTGGCGGCAAATCTTTCAACTGCTGTGTTGCAATCCTTTCCATCGAAAAACGCAGCCGTGGCAAATATTCTTCTTCCCATACCTTTCTATCTGTTAAAAACGTCCCGATTTCTGCTGGAATTGAAACAATCCCGGGTTTTATCATGCAGATCAGGCCGTTTTCATCGCGGATCACTTTTCCCCCATCAGGATGTTCTTCCAGAATCTTGCTTTCAAATTTGGGGAATAAGTCTGTTTCGGCATGGACGCACGAATTCCAGTTGAAATCAAATCCCAGTTTTCTCATGATGGAACGGTCGCCTGCTCCATTATCCCCGTTCTTTTGGTAATCTTCCGCTTCTTCGTGGGTAATATGTCCTTCCTCTGCCCATTTTTCTACGGTCTTGTCCCAATATCCGAAGGATACTACCGGAAGTTTTTCAAAATTCCTGTAATGAAGAACCGCCAATGTATTTTCCCGGAATGTCATTTTTCTCCCCGCCCTTTTTAAAATATCTTGCCCTTGTTCCGTTTCGGTAGTAAAATCATAACAGAACCCTCCCTAGCTTACCAGTAGGAATCCTGCGCGGTTATTACGGATTCCTGCTATTTCAGAAAAGGCAGGTGCTATTTCTTGTTCCGCTATCGAATGGGAACCCAAAGCATCCGAAAAACTTCCCCATATATAGGTTCTGAAACGTCTGAAATGCTTCCTTTCCGTTTGGAAAACTACGGCGAATTTATCAGTGACAGCAGTTATTTTACCGAACGTCAGGGGGTGGACAAGTGTCTTCTGTTTGCAACGATCTCCGGATGCGGGTTTCTGCGTTATGCCGGCCAGGAAGAGCTGCTTTCCGCGGGAAAAGCAGCCGTGATCGACTGTTCCCGCTATCAATATTATGGTACTTTCGGCAAGGAACCCTGGCATTTTTCCTGGATTCACTTCAAAGGTACTGGAGCTGACTCCTTTGTACGGATGATCAATCGGGAAGGACTGCGTATCATCAACTGGGATGCTTCCCGTGCTGCGGACCTTTATTCCCAAGCTGACGAACTTGCACGGACTCCTGGGAAACAAGCAGATTTTCTGATTTCCCTTTGGCTGCACCAAATCCTCAACGAATTCGCCCAGGCTGTGGAAGGCGCTGCGGCTGTGCGTTACGAACAAGAAATGCTGGCTGCGGCAGAGTTCCTCCGCGAGCATCTTCAGGAACCTGTCCGGATGACTGATCTTGCAAGGCAGAGCGGTTTAAGCGAATACCATTTTATCCGTGTATTCAAAAGCGTGATCGGTCATCCGCCTTACGAATATCTTACTCTACTGCGGGTCGCGCACGCAAAACAGCTTTTGCTCTCCACCTCTATGAGCGTTTCTGAAATTGCCGCTCAGACTGGCTATTCGGATTCCAGGGGATTGATCGATAATTTTCGACATCACACAGGGAAAACACCGGCCGGTTTCCGAAAACAGGCTCGGGAAGGTATTCTGCTTCCTTAGTATCCCGAAAGCTTTGACCTGCGGTCGGCAGACCGGGCGGCCTAGCTGCCAGAAAAAAACACTCCAAGCCACCGCCCGGTAGTAACGACTTACTCCCGGAAAAAACACAGGTAAGACTTGTTGTCCGTAAATCCGTCTCCCAT
>CALWKP010000048.1 GCA_944381295.1 uncultured Clostridia bacterium
GAAACCCGAGCGAGGGGTTCCCCTCGGGACGGGAACCATTGTCCCGTCCCGCTCTCACCCATGCCAATGGACGATCTCTCTCCCGAAATAACACCGTCTATCTTGTTCCCTGCCGAGGGGCTTTCCCCGTCAGCACTCTGGGAGGTCAAACAATCCCGTGGACAAATACCGTTCGCCGGTATCCGGCAACAATACCACGATCAATTTTCCGCGGTTCTCCGGACGTTTGGCAAGCTGTGCCGCGGCATAAGCAGCTGCTCCCGAAGAAATACCAACCAAAAGCCCGTCTGACTTTGCCAATGCCCGCGATGTGGAAAAAGCTTCTTCCGTGGTAACCTGTACAATCTCATCAATCAGCGAAGTATCCAGTATTTCTGGGACAAAACCTGCGCCGATCCCCTGCAATTTGTGCGGACCGGCTTTTCCTCCCGAAAGCACCGGCGAATCCGCAGGTTCCACCGCTACAATCTTTACTTTCGGATTCTTCTCTTTCAACCCGCGTCCGACTCCTGTAATTGTTCCTCCGGTCCCAACGCCTGCGACAAAAATATCTACTTTTCCGTCGGTATCCCGCCAAATTTCCTGGGCCGTTGTCGCCGTGTGTACCGCTGGATTTTCCGGATTCACAAATTGTCCCGGAATAAATGCTCCCGGAATTTCTGCCGCCAACTGTTCCGCTTTTTCTATCGCACCTTTCATTCCTTTAGCGCCTTCTGTCAGCACCAGTTCTGCTCCTAACGCCGCCAGTAATCTGCGCCTTTCTATACTCATGGTTTCCGGCATCGTTAAAATCAGCCGATATCCTCTTGCCGCCGCTACAAACGCTAATCCTACTCCCGTATTTCCACTGGTCGGCTCAATAATCGTCGCCCCTTCTTTGAGACGTCCCTTTTCCTCTGCATCCCGAATCAACGCATATCCTACACGGTCCTTCACTGACGAAAGTGGATTGAAATATTCCAATTTCGCCGCTACAGTTGCACACAATTTTTCTTTTTTTCCATAATTTCCAAGTTCCAGCAACGGGGTATTGCCAATTAGGTCTGTCAAACTTTTTGCTATTTTCATCGGTATTCCCTCTTTTCTTCATCAAATGCTATCCTTAAAACTATCAGTTTTTTTATTCTCTATTCTTGTTCCTTAGAGATGATTCCAGTATATCACAGGAAAAAACAGAAATCCATGAAAAAATATCGCCCGGTTTTGTCCTATTCCGAACAAAACCGGGTGTTTTCCTCTAAGATCTGTTTTTCAGGAAACTTTATCCAGATATTCTTTCACGCAGCGGCTTCGTAAAAGCAAAACTGCCGAAGCTATACAAAATGCCAGATGCAGCACAAAATACCACCAGAACCAACCGGGAATCAGTGTGATCTGAGAGATATCCCCCAACATCATCAGCCAACCGGCCGCACCTAATAAACATCCAACAATAAACAGCCAACGTACCCATCGTACTCCCAAACAAAGCGCAATTCCAAATCCAATTTGAATCAACAGCGAAAGCAATCCGTTGCCGGAAAAAGACAGGATTAATGTACTCAGCGAAAAAAACACATTCCCCCCTGCGATCCCATACAGAATCCATGAACCTACTTTTGCACGGTGTTCCTGCGCCAACAGAAATTGCTGGAACGCCTGTTCCTTTTCTTCTGTGGACTCTCCATCACTTTTTCCAAAATCAACCGCCGGCAAAGGACGGTCTTTTGCCACAGGACGTAACTTTTCCGCAAGTTGTTCCGTATTCTTCACCGAACGGATCTCCAAAGTTTCCATCTGCTGCAAAATCTGCTGATAGCGTTCCGTTTCCTCTCGCAAGCGTTCCCGACATTTCCTTACGATTTCCTCGATCCTTTCCGGCTCGTCTTTCATCGTCATGATTTCTTCCAGAGAAAATCCTGCCCGCCGCAATGCTGCTGCAGTTTGCAGTTCCCGAATGTTTTCTTCTGAATATTCCTGATAATTTCTACCCCGAACTCTTATGATTTCCGGATGCACCAGTCCCGCTTCCGCATAAAACCGCACAGTCCTTTCTGTCAGCCCGGTCCGCTCACAGACTTCCTTCATCTTCACAGGCATCCCTCCTTTTCCGGTTTGCAGCCTCAGTATAACATCTGACGTTACGTAAGTGTCAAGAAACCTTTCCAGCATTTTCGTAAAATATTGGGAATGTAAAATATTTTCCACTTCACTTGACAATCCCCATCGGCTGCATTAAAATTTAATAGTTAGTTTAGTTAACTATCTCTTTTAGGGGTATCAATCATGGACTTTCAAATCAATTCCGCTGCGATGGATGTTGCATTGTTCTGTAAACTCAACACCATCCACAAAACCAGTATTCCCATTCCTTATAGCGAAATGGGAGCCCTCATTTTTATTTCCAATTCCAAACAGCCTGTGCGGCCCGTGGAGCTCAGCAATTTTTTCGGTATCTCCAAGCCCTCGGCTACCGCGACCGTCAAAAAACTGATCGAACGCGGCTATCTTGCACGCAAACCCTCTCAAATTGACGGACGCAGCTATATCCTTTCTATCACCCCTGACGGCAAACAGCTTTTGGAATCTGTCTGTGCCGAATATACCAAAACTATCGAGAAAATTCGGCGCGAAATGGGTGATGAGGCATTTTCTTCCCTGCTGCACCTGATCCAGCAGGCAAACTCCGTCCTCAAAGGATAACAGGATGACTGACTTTGGATATCCCCCGCGCGGGGTATCCCTCTTGCAATCAGATTCTCGCGCGGAGAAACGGCAGTTAGTGTAATTATGAAAATAGGATTAGACGTTGGCTCCACGACTATCAAATGCGTTGTCCTCGACGATCAGGGTGCGATCGTTTATCAATCTTATGAGCGCCATTTTTCCCAGATCACGCAGAAGATGTCGGAGCTCCTGAAAAAAATCAAGGCAGAGGTCCCTGGTGCCCATGTTGCTCAGGTTTCCGTGTCCGGGTCCGCCGGCATGGGCATTGCCCAAAGCTGTAATCTTCCCTTTATCCAGGAGGTTTACGCGACACGTATTGCTACCGGAAAGCTGATCCCTGATGCCGATGTGATTATCGAACTCGGTGGTGAGGACGCCAAAATTCTGTTCCTGACCGGCGGTACTGAGGTGCGTATGAACGGTACCTGTGCCGGAGGAACCGGTGCTTTTATCGACCAGATGGCGACTTTGCTGAATATTTCGCTCGACGACATGGACCGTCTTGCTGCGGAACATGAAAAAATTTATACCATCGCTTCCCGGTGCGGCGTGTTCGCCAAATCGGATATCCAACCCCTGTTGAATCAGGGTGCACGCAAAAGCGATGTCAGTGCCAGTATCTTCCAGGCAGTTGTCAACCAGACGATCGCCGGGCTCGCGCAGGGCCGTGCAATCGAAGGAAACGTCGTTTATCTTGGTGGGCCGCTGACCTTCCTTTCACAACTTCGTGAAAGCTTTGATACTTCCCTAAAGGTGAAAGGGATCTGCCCGGAAAATTCCCTTTACTATGTTGCTCTTGGTGCGGCTTACAACAGCGAGATCGAAGTGGACATCGACACGGCACTTCAAAATATCGAACAGTACAGCGGGAAAGGTACCTTTTTGTCCATTCCCCCTCTGTTTGACAGCCAGGAAGAATATGATGCCTTTGTCAAGCGTCATAGTGAATGCCGTGCACCCCGTGGGGATATCGCTACCTATGAAGGGCCTGCTTATCTTGGAATCGATTCCGGTTCCACTACTGTAAAAGCTGTTGTTCTGGGAAAAGACGGCGAACTTCTTGATTCCATTTACCGCGGGAATTCCGGAAACCCGGTGCCGATTGTACGCGAATATCTCATCAGCCTGTATGAAAAGTATCCGAACCTCAAGATCGCTGCATCCGCCGCTACCGGATATGGCGAGGAGTTGCTGAAAAATGCATTCAGCCTGGATTACGGCACTGTCGAGACGGTCGCCCATTTTACTGCCGCCAAATGCTTCCTTCCCGACGTCGATTTCGTCATCGACATCGGCGGCCAGGATATGAAATGTTTCAAGATCCGCAATTCTGCGATCGACAACATCTTCCTCAACGAAGCCTGTTCTTCCGGATGCGGTTCCTTCCTTCAGACATTCGCCAACACGCTCGGCTATGATATCGCCGAATTTGCCAAGCTCGGCCTTTTCGCCAAACGTCCGGTAGACCTCGGGTCCCGCTGTACGGTGTTTATGAATTCTTCCGTCAAGCAGGCCCAAAAAGACGGCGCGACCACCGAAGATATCTCCGCCGGGTTGTCTGTCAGCGTCGTCAAAAATGCGATCTATAAAGTCATCCGCGCTGCCTCCGCCGAAGAACTCGGCCGGCGAATCGTCGTGCAGGGCGGCACCTTCCTGAACGATGCGGTGCTGCGTGTGTTTGAAAAGGAACTCGGCGTCAATGTCATCCGTCCCGATATCTCCGGACTGATGGGTGCTTACGGCGCGGCTGTCTACGCGAAACAAAAAAGCGCCGGCAAGCAGCAAAGCGCCATCATTGGTCTCGAAGCGCTCAAAAACTTTTCCCATGAAGTCAAGGTTACATCCTGCGGCCTGTGCAACAACCACTGCCGTCTGACTGTCAACATCTTCGACGGTACGCGCCGTTTCATCGGCGGGAACCGCTGTGAAAAACCGGTCACCAAGCGTTCGGAAAGCGCCGCGCCCGACATGTATGCCTTTAAGCTGCAAAAACTTCTGGAATATGAACCAGTCCCCGGTCCCCGCGGAAAACTCGGAATCCCTATGGGACTGAATATGTATGAATTGCTTCCGTTCTGGCACACCTTCTTTACGAAACTCGGCTTTGAAGTCGTAACATCTCCGCTCTCCAGTCGGAAACTTTACATCGAAGGTCAACATACGATTCCTTCTGATACTGTTTGTTTCCCTGCCAAATTGATTCACGGCCATATCGCCAGCCTGCTCGACCAGGGAATCCAATCCATCTTCTATCCCTGCATGTCTTATAATTTTGACGAACATCTGGGCGACAATCACTACAACTGTCCCGTTGTTGCCTATTACCCCGAAGTTATTTCGGCCAATGTTGCAGAGCTGCGCGACAAAACCTTTATCCACGATTATGTCGGTATTCATCGCAAACGCGATTTCCCGGTAAAAATGCATGGCATCCTCGCGCAATACTTTGACGGTATTTCCCTCAAAGAGGTCAAGGCTGCGGCAAAAGCCGCCTATCTTGCCTATGACAAGTATCTGGAAACGATCCGTCGTGTTGGAGAAGAAATGATCGAACGCGCACAAAAAGAAGGGCGTCAGATCATTATCCTGAGTGGCCGGCCGTATCATCTGGACCCTGAAATCAACCACGGCATCAACAAGCTGATTACCAGTTTGGGCGCCGCCGTCATTTCGGAAGACGTGATCAGCAACCGCGTCAAGAAATTCAGCACCGGAGTGCTCAACCAGTGGACCTATCACGCCCGACTTTATGCCGCAGCAAAATACATCGGCGACAAGCCTGATATGAACCTTGTACAGCTCGTATCGTTCGGCTGCGGCGTGGATGCCATTACTACGGATGAAGTACGTGAAATTCTGGAGAAAAACCAAAAAATCTATACGCAGATCAAAATTGATGAAATTACAAATCTCGGTGCGGTAAAAATCCGGCTGCGCAGCCTGTTTGCCGCCCTGGAACAGTGAGGTGAGCCGTTTGAACGAGTTAACACACGATGAATTCCAACGGGATAAAACCGGACGTATCCTCTTTACCAAGCAAATGAAAGAGGAATACACGATCCTGTGTCCCATGATGCTGCCGATCCATTTTGCGCTGATGGTAGACGTATTCCGCAGCTGCGGATATAAAATGGAGCTGTTGACGACCAGCGGCCCAAACATTGTTCAGGAGGGACTGAAATATGTCCACAATGACACCTGCTATCCGGCATTGCTGGTAATCGGGCAGTTTATTGATGCCTTGAAGAGCGGGAAATATGACATTGATAAGACCGCGCTGATTATCACCCAGACTGGCGGCGGCTGCCGCGCATCCAACTATATCCATCTTTTGCGCAAGGCATTGCGCAAAGCAGGGTTGGAGCATGTCCCGGTAATTTCACTGAACCTTTCCGGGCTGGAAC
>CALWKP010000049.1 GCA_944381295.1 uncultured Clostridia bacterium
GAATTAACAGCGCGATGCGACGGCAGGATATCCAGGGACAGGCGGAAAGAGCGCAGTAATGTTGGCGGCCCACAATGATAAAGTGAATGTGTGAGAAAAGTCGGCTTGGAAGCATGACCCGTTTGGAGGAGAAATTTCAGAAGGCTGTATCTGGGGGCGCGGCGCAGGCGACGACAAAAGTGGGATCGCCATGAGTATGTTTGCGATGCGGACCTTGAAAGCCTTGAACATCCGGCTGAAAAAAGATGTCGTATGTACCGCTTATTGTGATGAAGAGAGCGGCGGAGGAAACGGTGCGTTAGCAGCCTGTCTAAAATATCCGTGCGAAGCGTATGTGAATATTGACGGCGGGACCAAATGTGATGTCGCTGCACCGGGAGGCGGATGTTTCCGTCTGCGCGTAAAGACGAAGGAAGCAGCGGCAACAGCTGTCCCGGTGGTCAAGGCAATGTACCGTGCAGTAGAGGAGCTTCTGCCATTGGGAGAAGAAGCGCGTCGGGGCTTGTCAGAACATCCGCTGCTGAACCGTCCGGAATTAGTCAATAATGCATTCCGGCTGTTATCTTTCCGGAACGGGGGCGCAGGTGTGCTGCTGGACCGTGGAGAATTGACCTTTGGCGTTTATACGGTGATGCCGAAAGATGTCATGCTCGGAAAACTGAAAGAGATCGAAGAGCGGCTGCGTCCGGAATGGGATGCGCTTGGCGTAGAAACGGATGGTTTTGAACTGTATACCCGGTACTTTATCTATGGCCAAGGCGATCAAGACGGGGCAAGCAAAGAGTTTTTGCAGGCAGCGCAAGAGGTTTATGGAGAACAAGCGACCATGCTTGGTGCGCGGGCGCTGTCCGATCTGTCGCTGTTCCTGGCTTATGGGAACACTTCGTCCTTTAATACCGGGATTACGAGATCACCGAACCTGCCGGGCGGTGTCCATCAGGTTGACGAATATATTGAATGCAAACATCTTCTGCGTCATACGCAAGCGATCCTTATTTTCCTGCTCCGCTACTGTGGAGTAGAAGAATAGCAATGAAAAGGGGTTTAAATTTGATGACAGATTTGGAAAAAAAGGCTTTACAATATGTGGACGACCACAGCAGCGAATTATTTGCGAGTTTGACAAAGCTAGTCCAGTTCGATACGCAGAATAACTGCGGGAAGGACGGCAAGGAAGAAGAGTGCGCCCGTTACATAGAGCAGCAATACCGCGACTTTGGGCTCGAAACGGAATTGTATTATCCGGAAAATGTTCCGGGGATCAAGGAACATCCTGCCTATCTGCCAGGCCGTCATATGGATACCCGTCCGAATGTCACAGGGGTCCTGCCGGGAGAAGATCCAGATCATCGGGTAATGATCTATGCGCATATCGATACTGTCCCGATCGGGAATCCCAGTGCATGGACAGTAGACCCATTTGGCGGAGAAGTTAAGGATGGAAAACTTTGGGGCAGGGGCTCCGGAGATAATAAGTATGGTATTGCAGGCGGATTGTTTGCGCTGAAAGCACTCCGGGCATGCGGCATCAAGTTGAAGAAAAGCGTAGCGCTTTCCTCCTGCTGTGACGAGGAATTCGGAGGCGGAGACGGCGCTTTGGCCATGTGCTTAAAATATCCAAGTGAAACCATCGTCAATACGGATGGCGCCGGCTATGAGATTTGGCCTTGCGCGTTGGGCGGATGTGCGTTCCGATTGATTCTGGAAGCTAATTTTGCAGCCAATACAGCAGCGCCTATGGCAGAAGCGGCGATGATCGTATGGCAGAAGCTTCAGCCTTTTGCAAAACGGCGTTTTGAACAGCTTGCCGCTAACCCGCTTTACACAGGCACACCCACAGCGAAAACAGCATTCCGCCTCACCCAGATGCATATTGGCGATGAGAGCGGTGCAATGATGAACCGTGCGGTCATCAAATTCGCGCTGTATACCGATAGAAGCAGGGAAGAAATTTTTGCGGAATTGGATGATCTTGTGGCACAATGCCGTGAAGAACTCGATAAAATGGATGTCACGCTGAAACCAATGGAAATGTGCTATCGCTGGTTTGACTATCAGCGTTCCAAGGACGAGTTTGGAGCCATCAAATTGATGCATAGCATTGCTTCCGAAGTTGCGGGATATGACGTGCCGATCAATGGTTCCTGTCTCACAGACCAGTCGATCATTATGCCCAACGGAAGCGATTCCAGTTTTTGTTTTGGTATTTTCCGTGATTTCAATTTGGTCGGTGGGGCACATCAGCCGAATGAATATATCGACTGCCAGGAATTTGTGAACCATACCAAATCGTTGATCCTGTTCCTGATGCGTTATTGCGGGCTTGCTGAGTGATAAGCATTCTCGTCATTTTACAATATCATAAATTTCAGCAAAGATTTGAGGAATATGTTCTTTGCTGAATGGTTAGGAGGAATCTCATTGGGCAGTAAATGTTTTCCAACGCAACCGGCGCCGTGGCTTCCGTTCCGTGATACAGAGATCCTTTCCAAAATCCGCGAGATCCATTATGTGGATAGAGAGGGGAAAACATTTGAAAATCCGGAATTTGCCATGAGAATTGTCGGGGATGCGACCAATTATTTTGCAGCGGACTTGTGCCATCGGATTCATATGTCTGATGTCGAAGACAAGAAGCTTACCGTGCTTCTTCCGTCCCCGGAAAATGCGGTATTCATCAGTGTAGCGGCGATCTTGAATAAAAATCAGATCAATACACGCAATGTACATATCTTTTTCCTGAGCGAATATGCCAATGAAAACCATGAGGTAGCGCCCGTTGGAAACCGGTATGCGAAATCCACTGATTTTATGACCTATTTCTATAACCGCTTAGACCCTGAATTGCGTATGCCGGAAAGCAATCTCCATTTTATCACGACAGAGAATATCGGCGACTATTCTGCCATGATTGACGATTGTGGGAATGGTGGAGCGGACGTTGCGTATACCAGCGTTGGGTGGACCTGCCGGATTGCGGGAATCGACCCAGTGGATTGTTATCAGACAGAATCTCTGGATGAGTTCTTGGAAATGGGGTCTGCAATTGTCACCCCAACAGAAGAAAGCATTGCCGAAGATTCCCTGCATGGAATGTTCGGATGTGCGGGCGATATTGCCAATGTACCGCCGAAAATTGCAACCATAGGTCCCCGGGATATTGCACATGCGAGGGACCATGTGGAAATCCAGAATAAAATCCATTATGGCGCGCCTTGCCTGTGGCAGAGGATGAGTTCCCGCCAGATGCTTTTTGCGCCGATTATGCCGGCAATTCCTGCGTCGATCCTTCGTTTGTTCAAGGGGATCGCTTATGTCAATTCCGAAATTGCAGTTGACCTGCACTATCCTGAGGATATTGATCCTTTGGAAGAGCAGTCGTTTTGAAAGGATGGAAAAGAATGAATCGTACCAATTTTACGTTTTCCCCTTCGGATTGGATTCCTTGCAGGGATAAGAAAGTTTTAGAATACTGCCGGAATATCAAAAGGGAAGAGATGGAAACGCTTCCCCATCCCAATCCGGAATATAAAGTGAGAGTAGTTCCGCATCCGCAAAGCGCTATTACGGCGGAATTGGTAAATTGGATCTGGAGATCGGATGTAGAAGATAAAAAGACCGTCATTATTTTTCCAAACCCTTGGAAAAATGTGTATAATGCGGTAGCGGATATCTGTAATGCAAATCATATCAGTGCGCGGAATATTCATGCGTTTTGTATGGATGAATGGGCGGATACGGATGGGAGAGTAGCGCCGATCACGTATGCACCGTCGCTCGGCGGAGCGTTCCTGAAGGAATTCTACATGAGATTTCAGCCGGATTTAAGGCCGCCGTTGGAGCAAATGCATTATTACACCAACGAAAATATTGCCTATTATTCAGACCTGATTGAAGAAGCAGGGGACGGTTGTGCTGATTTAGCCGTTTCTGCAACCGGATGGATAGGACATACGGCGTTTGTTGACCCAGGCTCAAAAGCGTTCGCGGCGGAATCTTTCGAAGAGTTTTTAACATTAGGGACCCGTTTTGTGGATAACCGTCGTCTTACCATCATCCAGAACTGCATGTCGCCAAGCTTCGGAGCATCTGGAGATTTGGCATATACCCCTTGTTGTTCTGTGTCGGTAGGCCCAAAGGACATTTATCATGCACGCGATCATCTGGAACGTCATGATTTAGGGTATTTTGGAAATAGCGGGTATAGTTCCTGGGAAAGAATGATTTCCCGATTAGAAATCTATGGCCCGGTAACAAAGGATGTTCCGGCGTCCTTGTTCCAGCTGACAAAAGGTACAGTATTTGTCAGTGAGGATATGGCAAGACCGATTGAAAAACTGGATTTTGTGGCGCTTTAAGCCAAAAGAAAGAATCCACGAGAGATCTTTAATCAGACTGGCGATAATGTCCAAAAGGAGAAAAATTGCACAAAGTTGAGTGGAAGAAACGACTGAGACGTCCGTGATTGCAACGAAAAGTTTTCGCTTGGCCTCTTAGCAATTTAAAGTTTTCGTTCCCTTTTTGACCGCCCGTCGCAACAGGAGAAACCCTTCTTCCTGAGAAAAAGCTCAGGAGGGGCTGTTACAAAATAGAAAAGTAATAGAAACCTGCACCTGCACAAAAATCGGAAACAATAACAAGAATCAGCCCCTAAAAGAAGCTGTCATGGCTTCCTTTTGGGGCCGATTTTTTGCGCATTATTTTTTGAAAAAGCTATTTTGCAACGTCCCCGTGGGGAACCCTGGTGAGGGAGTTCCAAAAGAAGATTTCCAATTTGCGCAATCTGATGATGGAATAACCTTCTTCAACAAGCTGAGATCTATAAGGAATATCCAACAAAAAATGCTTTCCAAACGATTTTTATCATTTGGAAAGCATTTTTTATGGAATAGAGGATTATGGAAAGGTAACTATCATAGAGGAAAGAATAAAGTATGGATAGTTAAAATTCCTGAGAATTAAAGTGTTGAGAAACCAGGCCATAAGGTAAGGAACAGATAAGATTGGGATAGTTCTCTTCGATTTCGAGCAGCTGCCCCAGATTTACTTTATCGCCAAGACGGCCGTCTCTGGGAATATGCAGCATTACGATCCAGCCGTTGCGGTCAGCTACGGAGAGTTGATGTTTTGGGAAAAAGTCAAATATCCGGATTTCTTTTTCCGGTAAATATTCCGGAGCAAGGGCCAGATACGATTTTAAGCCAAGAAATCCGCCTTCGCGCACCTGTTGTTCCAGTTCTTCTTCCGTTTCTTCCGGTCTGGAATAGTACAAAGCAGGGAAATGATATTTTCGTGAGATTTCTGCGACATAGTTGTTGTTAAGCGCAAAATCCTGTCCGCGCCGGATACTGGAAAAGATCATCGGGGTCACTTCTTTTCCGGGGAACATGAGGCGGTACATTTCCTGGATTTGTTCGCCGGTGTTTTCGTCTGCGACCAGAGACGGCCATACCACGGTCCGTTTATTTTGGGAAGGTACAGCGATCCTGTTTTTTTTCGCGTAAACATGGGTGTGGATATCGATGATCTTATCCGGTAAAAAATCTTTCAATTCCTGTTCATAGACATTCCGGTCAACTTCTTTGATCTCCAATAATGCCATAAGGAACTCCTCCTCTTCCTTGTTTGGAACGTACACCTGCCATAGCTAAAATTCGTACGCACAAAACTCTAATGCGAAACTGCGCGTTTCTCCGGGCTCGATGTATTCCAAAGTATCGTTTGCTTCTTCTTGCAAAACACCCAGAATATAGTTGTTGCAGGGTTCCAGTCCAACCACATAATCTCCGGGAAGTAAATGTTTCCACTCAGCGAAATTCCAGAGCTGCTGTTTCTCCCATGTCAGGGAAATCCCGATATGAAGATGCGGGTTTTCCATAGTACAGCAAACTTTCCCGTCAGAATCCGGCTCTAAATCGTGGAAATACGTGACGTCTGCATTGTCGGGGTGAGGGGATTCCATAATCCTATAATCCCCGATTTTGTCATCGGACGCCTCACTGACAATTTGGTGGCTGAGTGCTTTCAGTTTTACTGTCGTCCCCTGGTCCACGAACGGGAACCCAAAATTCATGTGATAGATCAGCATCAAAGGAAGTTTCTGGAACCCGTTGTTTGTGATGACATCCTGAATTTTTATGGAGTTTTCCCCTAATTTGGAAGTGATCGTCCTGTTGAGCTCCAGATTTTCGCGGTAGAGATGCCCATTCAGCAGTGTTCCCCGGACCCCCAGGACCATATCGTCGCCGTCCCATGTCTCAAATGAACCGCTATGTACTGCCGGGATATTGGAAATATTTCCATGCGTACTGAATTTTCGGCCCTGATACACGCAGCTGCGTCCGGCCTGTGTGAGCCCGCAGGTGGTCAAGAGTCCGCCGGTAAAGCTTTCTCCCCAAATACTTTTGTCCGGGCAGTAATATTGAGGACCTGCCAGACCTGATTTGCTGAGGAATCCAAGCGGGATTCCGCGATATTCCGCCCAGGTAATATCAAGGCCCCGGTCCGGCAGAACCACATAGGATAATCCGCCGCCTGTCCGGACCTCGAAGGCGTCGACTCCTTTGGCCTTTCCTTCGTTCAAAGTATACGATCGGACTCCACCAATTTGGGATAACTGGCTGACCCTCGCATACAAATCCCGTTTCGAGAGGGACTGCTGGTAAAGGTTTGGCATACTTATCATCTCCAAAACTGATTCGCTCCAAAGAGTTATAGTACCGCTATTTTTCCTGGGGTCTGCCAGCCTCATACTGGGCAGAAAGCGCCTGATAAATTTTGGCTTCGTCCGGGTCAGGCTCAAAAATCGTTGTTTTTTCTTCAGAAGCATCTTCCGGCAGAGAGGTGTTCCAGGCGGGGAATCCAGCGCCGATAGCAGCCAGCTTTCCCGCACCGATGCAGGCTGCATCGGGATTGCTTTGTATCTGAATCGGTTTGTTCAGGACATTACTGAGGATTTTCATCCAAATATCACTGCGGGAAGCGCCTCCCGTCACCCTTAACCGGTCAGTCGCAATGGACTCTTTGTTGAGTGCGTCTAACATCCGTTTGATTTCAAAACAAATCGATTCCATATAGGCACGCAGGAGATCATACCTGTCATGGGAAAGCGTTAAGCCGTTGATTTGAGAAATCAGTCCGGAACCTTGTGAGAAAAACGGGTAAACGGTGATCCCTTTTGCACCGTGTTCACAGGAAGCAATCCGCCGGTCCATTTCCTGATAGGATTCGGACTGTGAACCTTCTAAAAGCTTTTCTTTTAACCAGTCCAGACCCGCGCCGGCAGAAGGAATCGTG
Organism: uncultured Clostridia bacterium; assembly: GCA_944381295.1. Taxonomy (GTDB): domain Bacteria; phylum Bacillota; class Clostridia; order Oscillospirales; family Acutalibacteraceae; genus CALWKP01. Next base: position 7,297 of record CALWKP010000049.1, read on the forward strand.
GACATAAAGCACCATGTGTTTTCCAGAACGTGAGGGATTACAGAAAATTTCAATCCCTGAATAATGTTGGGCTTGTCAGTAACAGCGAGCATGGCCCATGCGGTCCCTGTGGATAAAACCAGGTCTCCTGGTTGCGACGCACCGCATCCGAATGCCATACAGCTCTGGTCCAGCCCGCCGTTATACACTTTCACATTTTCAGAAAGTCCCAGTTCCTTTGCGGCATCCTTTGTCAGGTGACCCACAAAACTTCCTGCTGCGGCAAGAGGAGCCAATTTGGAAGAATCCAGCCCAATCAATGACAGGATCTCCGAATCCCAACTACCCTCCTTGACGTGGAATAATTGGGTCAACGACGCACTGGATGGATCGATTACAGCGCGTCCTGTCATTTTGTAATGAATATAATCCAAAGTCGTATAGATTGATTTGGTCTTTTGGAATCTGTCCGGGTCGTGAGTTTTTACCCACCGGATGCACTGCATCGCCAGCCCGGATTTTAAAGTGAATCCAGTCCGTTCGTGATAGTAAGGCGCCCCTTTTGCATCCAGGAAAAACTGACGGTCAGCTTTTGCCCGGTTATCCATCCAGGAGATCGCGTCCCCTAAACATTCCCCATCCTGGTCGAGAAACACGATGCTTCCTCCCTGCGAGGAATGCTCATGTACGGTAAGGAAGCAAGCAACCGAAAACAAGAGATAGACCGCCAGCACTACACTATTCCGAACCAAAGACCAAAAGATAAGCATTGTGGGAAAATCTAAACTTTTGGATTTTCC
>CALWKP010000050.1 GCA_944381295.1 uncultured Clostridia bacterium
CAATAATAGGAGAACCATTATCCAGAGCGCTCTCAATTTGTCCCTCGTCAAGAGGAAGTTCTGTGGCTTCCAGTCCGAGACCGCTTGCGCCTTCCGACATTAAAGACCAGCTCGTCCCATTACCATAGACGCTGTATCCATTTTGGGTGCTGTAATCAGCCATCCAGGCAGGGGTCATTTCGGTATCATGCAGTAAATAAATCGAGACCATAGAGAGGCAGGTGGGTCCACATCCGGTAATCGCCAGTACATCATCCCCATAAATTTTATAGCCCCAACGCTGATCCCACTGCATCAGTAAAGGGATGGTTTCGCAAGAGCTGTATTCTTCAAGGCTCCCTGTGAAAACATCATCTTTTTTCAGGGGATACTCCGTGACAAAGGTTTCCGTTTCGGGATTACGCTCCAAAAGATCGCGCAGGCTTTGCGGATAGTCATCCAGAGAGAGCCCGTGGCTTAAAGCGTAGCTTGCCAGTTTTTCTTCAGCGGCAGAAGGAAGATCGGATTCCGGTGAAGAGGAGGAAACAGAGGGAGAAGGCGCTTGTTTTTGTGATGCAGCAAAAAATAATCCTCCCACAAGAACGATCAAAATCAGAGGGAAAATAACACAGGAGCAGTTTTTGTGCTTGCGCCGTTTTTTAGAAGGAACCGTCCGATACGGAGGGGGATTATGAGAATATGAAGGAGGTCTCTGTACAGGAGGACGGTGATATGGTTGAGAAAAGTTTTTTGTCATGTTGTGCTCCTTTCCGAGGGCCTGTATGGCTCCCATCTGTTACGGAAGAGTATAGCAGAAAAAAGAGAAGGTGTTATTCTGTTTTCAGAAAGATTTACTGACAAAATTCTTGAGTAAATCATACGATTTTCTGAAGATTTCGGGGAAGATCCAGGAAAAACGAAATGCTTTCCGCTTTGCTTTGGGCCCAAATTTTCCCGCCGTGAAGTTCCACAATTTCTTTAGAGATCGCCAATCCTAATCCGGCCCCACCGTTGGAAGAGGAGCGGGATGCATCCACACGGAAAAATTGGTCAAAAAGATGAGCTAATTTTTCGGGAGGGATGGTTTTTCCATGGTTTTGTATGTGGATTCGGACATTGTTGTCACAGCAAAATGCGGCCAGGGTGATTTTTGTTTCGGGATAGCTGTAATAAATTGCGTTGCGAATCAGATTATCAAAGACGCGTTCGAGTTTATCCCGGTCGCAGAAAATCTGAAGGTCCGAAGGCACCGAAAATTCCCAGGAGAGCCTTTTTTCAGCAAGGATCGGTTCAAATTCACTGGCAGTTTGTTCCAGCATCCGGCTGAGATTTGTCGGCTCGATATCCAGGGAAATATTCGTCAGGTTAAAACGGGTGATCTCAAAAAATTCATTGACAAGTTCTTCCAAACGTTCCGCTTTCCGAAGAGCGATTCCGGTATACTTGGCACGCAGTTCGCGGGAAATTTGAGGTTCATCGTTTAACAGAGTCAAATAACCGATCACACTGGTCAACGGTGTTTTCAGATCGTGTGCGAGATAGACGATCAAATCATTTTTTCTCTGTTCCGCTTCTTTTGCAAGCATCGCATTGCGAAATGCCTGTTCCCGGAGCTGGTTCAGGTCATCCTGCACGTTTTTGAGGTCTTCCGGCAAAACGATTGGCTCAGAGCCAGGGGCAGCCAGTTTTTCTGACTCCCGGATGATGTCGTCAAGATACCGCAAGGGTTTCGTAAGAAAATAATAGCTTACAGCCACCCAGATAACCAGTACAACAAAGATACAGATAGGGGTCAAGTTCTCTTTGAACCAGTGGAGAAATTGGTAAATAGGGTCATAAGGCTGCCAAATAAAGCTGGAGGTAAAAATAGCAGCTCCTAGGACCAAGACAATAAAAAATGCAGTCAGGCTGAAAAGCGCCAAAAAATAGCGAAATAGAATTTTTCTGGAAAGACGGCTGCGGTCAGAAATAATTTTTGGACGGGATGTTACAGGATCATTCAATGGTATAGCCAACCCCCCCAGATCGTTTTGATGAATTTCGGCTTGCGAGGAGGTTCGTGAAGCTTTTCACGGAGTCTTGCGATATGTGCCATGACAGTATTGTTGCTGTCAAAATATTTTTCTTTCCAGACAGCTTCAAAAAGTTCTTCAGCCGGCACTACTTTTCCCTGCCGTTCACAGAGATACCAAAGAATGTTGAACTCAATGGGTGTCAGAGAAATTTCCTCACCGTTAAGCATACATTTGTGGCTGTCGAGGGAAATGGAAAGGCCGCGGATTTCCAGAAAATCCTCCTTTTCTGATGGTCTGGATGCATCATAGCGCAAATAGCGGCGAAGCAGTGTTTTCACCCGCGCTACAAGTTCTAACGGGTTGAACGGCTTGGTGATATAGTCGTCGGCGCCAAGCGTCAGGCCGGTGATTTTATCGGTGTCTTCCACCTTGGCGGTCAGCATGACAATAGGGAATAAATGGGTTTCCCGGATTTTCTGGCAGAGGGAAAAACCATCCAGATCGGGCAGCATCACATCAAGAATCGCCAGATCGAGCGGGCATTGTTCCACACAGTTCAAAGCGTCCGATGCAGTGGAACATTTCAAAATGGTATAGCCTTCATTTTTTAAATAGACTTCCACCAGATCGGCAATTTCTTTTTCATCGTCAACCACCAGGATATTCATAGGCGATTCGCCTTCCTTTCCCAAAATATGATGCAGGGAGGAGTCCGCCCCGGAAAATAGGGGAACTATGAAGAAACGCCGCCGCCCTATCAGATGATTACGGACGGCGGCGTAGTGATCAGGAAGTGTGCGGGCACATTACAGCAGATGGATTCCTGCACGGTCACAGATTTCGTAGGTGCTATCCTGCCAGACAGAAGCCTGCACCTCGCCAATATGTGCTTTCTGTAATAAGGCCATGCAGATGCGGGATTGACCGATACCGCCGCCCATGGTCAGCGGGAGTTCCCCGTTGAGCAGCATATGGTGGAACGGCAAAGAAGAACGTTGAGTACATCCGGAAATTTCCAGCTGTGCTTTCAGGGATGCTTCATCGACGCGGATGCCCATGGAAGAAATCTCGAAAGCACGCCCTAATATCGGATACCAAATCAGAATATCGCCGTTGAGAGACCAGTCATCGTAGTCCGGAGCCCTGCCGTCATGAGGCTTTCCAGAGCGAAGAGCCCCGCCGATCTGGCTGATAAATACTGCCCCATATTGACGCGCTGCCTCATTCTCACGTTGTTTGGGGGACAGATCCGGATACTGATCCTCGAGTTCCTGGCTGGAAATGAAGTGGATTTCTTCTGGAAGATAGGGAACAAGCTGTGGGAATTGTGCGGTCAGAATCTGTTCTGTTTCTTTAAGTACCCCCATAATCGCGCGTACCGTACAGCATAGGGTCTCCATATTGCGTTCTTCCCGGGAAATGACACGTTCCCAGTCCCACTGGTCGACATAGACCGAATGAAGGTTATCCAAATCTTCATCGCGGCGGATAGCATTCATATCGGTATATAACCCGGTATCAGCAACGAAACCGTATCGTTTCAACGCCATTCTTTTCCATTTGGCAAGGGAATGCACGATCTGTACGTCGGCGTGCAGTTCCAAAATGTCAAACTGTACCGGACGTTCCACACCATTCAGATCGTCATTCAGGCCGGTTTCAGGACGCACGAACAGCGGTGCAGAAACACGGGTCAGGTTGAGCGCCTTGGCAAGCTTGCGTTCAAACGTATCTTTTACGAGTTTGATCGCAATTTCAGTTTCCATAATATTCAAAGCGGAGGAATACCCTTCGGGAAGGATAAGGTTTTGATCTGACATAGTGCGGACATCCTTTCGGTAAAAAAGTCGATCCCATCAGCAGGGGAATCGCTGAAGCTATCAGGGATAGCCGAAAATGAAAAAAGGGAAAAGCCGTTAATACAGCTTTTCCCTTCACTGGCGGAGAGGATGCGACTCGAACGCACAATGCCTTGCGGCACACCACATTTCCAATGTGGCTCCTTACCAATTAGAATACCTCTCCAAGTGGCAATGTAACGCCGCCTTAACGCGACTTACATAGTATAGCGGATATTTTGAAAAAAATCAAGAGTTTTTTGAAAAATATTTTGAAACGGAAAAAATAGGAAAAAAAGACTGGAAACAGGCTCCTTCGATGACCATATCCAAAGAAAGAAGAGGATAGGCTTTCAGGATAAATTTCGACAATCCGATGTTTTTTATGTTTTTTTGCAGATGTATCTTGCGAACCGGCGCAGTGGTGATATAATAGAAACTGATTAACTATGGGGGTATGCCTGATAAAAGCAGTAAGGAGGTCTTTTTTTGAAAAGGACAGAAATTGCACAGTTGTATGAAAGCGCAGAAGCGCTGAGCGGCCAGACGCTGACCGTGTGCGGATGGGCAAGGACGATCCGCGATTCCAAAGCATTAGGTTTTATTGATTTGAATGACGGAAGCTGCTTCAAAGGGGTACAGGTTGTGTTTGAAGCGGATAAAATCGATAATTATAAAGAGATCGCAAAGCAGAATGTAGGCGCGGCGCTGTCCGTGACGGGGATATTGCTCCTGACCCCAGAAGCAAAACAGCCGTTTGAAATCCACGCTTCCAAGATCGTGGTGGAAGGACCGTCAGCTCCGGAATACCCGCTCCAGAAGAAGCGCCACTCCATGGAATATCTGCGGACGATCGCGCATCTGCGTCCGCGTACCAATACGTTTAGTGCGGCGTTCCGGGTGCGTTCGGCGGCAGCGTTTGGAATCCACAAATTCTTTAACGAGCGCGGCTTTGTGTACGCACATACCCCGCTGATTACCGGCAGCGACTGTGAGGGTGCGGGAGAAATGTTCACCGTGACATCGTTCAACCTGGATGATCTCCCGAAAACGGAAGACGGTGCGGTAGATTATTCGCAGGACTTCTTCCAGAAGCATACCAGCCTGACGGTATCGGGACAGCTGGAAGGCGAATGTATGGCGATGGCGTTCGGAAAGATTTATACGTTTGGCCCGACGTTCCGCGCGGAAAAATCCTATACGCAGCGTCATGCGGCGGAATTCTGGATGATCGAGCCGGAAATCGCGTTTGCAGACCTCCAGGACGATATGGATTTAGCCAGGGATATGATTAAATATGTCATCAAATATGTAATGGATACCTGCCCGGCGGATATTGAATTCTTCAATACGTTTGTGGATAAGGGGCTGAAAGAGCGCCTGAATCATGTGGTGACATCCGATTTTGGCTGTGTGACCTATACAGAAGCGATTGAGATTCTGAAAAAGAACAACGATAACTTTGAATATAAGGTAGAATGGGGCTGTGATCTCCAGACAGAGCATGAGAAATATCTTACAGAACAGGTCTTTGGAAAACCTGTGTTTGTTACCGATTACCCGAAAGAGATCAAGGCGTTCTATATGCGTGTGAACGACGACGGAAAGACCGTAGCGGCAGTGGATTTGCTGGTGCCAGGGATTGGCGAGATCATTGGCGGAAGCCAGCGTGAAGAACGGATGGATATTCTTCTCGAACGCATGAAAGAATTCCAGCTGGATGAGAAGGATTACTGGTGGTATCTTGACCTGCGGCGTTATGGCGGCGCTAAGCACGCCGGTTTTGGGCTTGGCTTTGAGCGTTTGATCATGTACTTGACAGGGATTGCAAACATCCGCGACGTGTTGCCGTTCCCGCGCACAACGGGGACAGCGGAGTTCTAAGGATGGAAGGAAAATTCCAAAAATTACAAAACAGGATGGCAGAATGTGTAAAAGGCGGCCTTTGTGTCGCCTTTTCGGGCGGAGTAGACAGTACGCTTCTGTTATGCCTGGCAAAAGAGGCTGCGGACAGCGCGGGAGAACCGCTGCGCGCGGTCTTATTTTGTACGCAGCTGCACCCGCCGGCTGACCGGGATGCCGCAGAGCGTTCCGCAAAACAGATCGGTGTGGAAATGGATGTGATCGAGGTAGACGAGCTGTCGCGGCCGGAAATCTCGCACAATCCGCCGGACCGGTGTTATCATTGTAAGAAGCTGTTGTTTGAGACGCTGAAAAGTTTTGCGGCAGAACACGGATTAGCGCACGCTGCGGACGGTACGAACGCGGATGACCTGTTGGAATACCGTCCGGGATTGCGAGCGTTGAAAGAGTTGGGGATTGAAAGCCCGCTGGCGGAATGCGGCCTGACAAAGGATGATGTGCGAAAGCTTGCGGGAGAAAAAGGGTTACAGGCGAAGAATAAACCAGCTTCGCCGTGCTTGGCGACGCGGCTTCCCTACGGGACAAAGCTGGATATAGAACTTTTGACAAGGATTGCGCAGGGGGAAGAACTTCTGCATCGGGAAGATTTCCCGGTATGCCGCCTGCGGGTACATGGAGATGTTGCACGTCTGGAAATCCCGCGGGAAGATTTTGGGCGGCTGGAAGCCTGTGAAAGCTTGGTGCAGAAGTTAAAAGCTCTCGGGTTTTCCTATATCACGTTGGACTTGGAAGGATTCCGTTCGGGAAGTATGGATGAACCATTGAAACGCACAGGAGAGGGATAGCATGCTGACGAAAGAAGTGCTGGAAAAGGTAAAAGAAGGAAGCCTTTCCGTGGAAGAAGCGATGGAAGAACTGAAACAGGCCTCCTATGAAAATATCGGGTATGCGCGACTGGATACCAATCGAGAATTGCGGACAGGGTTTCCGGAAGTGATTTTCTGCCAGGGAAAAACGACGGAACAGGCGGCGCAGATTTTCCGGAAGCTGTATGAAAAATCCGGGCTGGTGCTGGCGACGCGTGCATCCCGGGAGCAATATGAGGCGATTGCAGCGCTGACGCCGGAAGCGGTCTACCAGGAAGCTGCACGGACAGTGATGGTAGGAAACGGCCGGATTCCGCAGATAGGGCTGGTGGCTGTGTGTACCGGAGGGACGGCGGATATCCCGGTGGCAGAAGAAGCGGCGGTGACAGCAGAAATGTGCGGGGCCAAAGTAGAACGTATTTATGACGTGGGCGTTGCGGGACTGCACCGGCTGCTGGATGCGCTGCCGGAAATCAGGAAAGCAAACGCAGTGGTCGCAGTTGCCGGGATGTAAGGCGCGCTGGCGTCGGTAGTGGCAGGACAGCTGGACAAACCGGTGGTCGCGGTGCCGACAAGTGTGGGCTACGGCGCGAATTTTGGCGGGCTTTCTGCCTTACTGACGATGATTAATTCCTGTGCGACAGGGATTGGCGTGGTAAACATTGACAATGGGTTTGGGGGCGGATATCTAGCCGCCCAGATCAACCGGCTGGCAGTAGGAGGGAAATCATGAATACACTTTATCTGGAATGTTTTTCGGGGATCAGCGGAGATATGACGGTTGGCGCACTGTTGGATCTGGGAGCAAGCGAAGAACGCCTGCGCGCAGGTTTGGAAAGCCTGCATCTGGATGGTTACCGGGTGGAAGTAACGCGCGTCAGTAAAAACGGGATTGGTGCCGCGTCATTTGACGTGATTCTCGATGAAGAAGGACCACAGCACAGCCATCATCACGAGGATGGGGAAGACCATGTCCATCTCCATGAGCACCATCATGAGCACAGCCATCGCCATGAACACGAACATCACCATGACCACAAGCATGGTGGGGAACACTATCACGATACTGCCCATCACGACCAGGAACAAGCGGGCCATGGGCTGCCGCATTGTCATGAGCATGTGCACGGCCATAGCCATGACCATCCGCATGTCCATCGAGGATTGCGGGAAATCCTGCCGATGATCCGGCAATCAGGAATTTCGGAAAAGGCAAAAGATACAGCGGAACAGATTTTCCGTGTATTGGCTGAGGCGGAAGGGAAGGTCCATGGAAAACCTCCGGAAGAAGTCCATTTTCATGAAGTCGGCGCAGTCGATTCGATTGTGGATATCGTGTCCATTGCGATTTGTTTGGATGACCTTGCGATCGGTACGATCATCTGTTCTCCGCTTTCAGAAGGCACTGGGACAGTGTGGTGCCAGCATGGAATCGTGCCGGTGCCGGCCCCGGCAACGCTGGAACTGGCCAGAGCACATGGGATCCCGCTGAAGATCACATCCAATCAGGGAGAAATGGTGACCCCGACGGGTGCAGCGACCGTAGCAGCGCTGGTGGATTCATTTGTTTTACCGGATACCTTCCGGATCAAAAAAATCGGGATCGGCGCGGGGAAGAAAGATTTCCCGCAGGCGAATGTCCTGCGAGCCATGCTGATCGAGCCGGAAGGAGAAGAGGACCTGATCGAAGTGTTGGAATGTAACGTGGACGACTGCACGCCGGAACAGCTTGGGTATTGTCAGGAGATGTTGTTCCGTGCAGGAGCACGCGACGTTCAGTTCACTTCGGTATATATGAAAAAGAACCGGCCG
>CALWKP010000051.1 GCA_944381295.1 uncultured Clostridia bacterium
CTCACTAATGGAGAACAAAGTTCATGTAAAAACCGGTGACACCGTCGTCATTATCAGCGGCAAGGAACGTGGCAAACAAGGCAAGGTCCTGGCCGTCAGCCCAAAGGAAGGCAAAGTCATCGTAGAAGGCCGCAACATGGTTTCCAAACATGTCAAACCCCGCAGGATGGGTGAACAGGGCGGTATCGTTAAGGCCGAAGGCGCGCTGTATGCGTGCAAGGTCCAGATCGTTTGCCCCCGCTGCGGCAAACCCACACGTGTCGCACATAAGATCTATGAAGACGGCACCAAGGAACGCATTTGCGTAAAATGCGGCGAGTCGCTGTAAGGGAGGGAAAGACATGGCAAGACTGAAGGATTATTACAAGCAGGAAGTCGCTCCTGCTCTGATGAAGAAATTCGGCTACAAGAGCGTCATGCAGATCCCGAAGCTCGACAAGATCGTGATTAACGTAGCGGCTGGCGAAGCGAAGGAAAACGCGAAGGTTATCGACGCGATCACCACCGATATTTCCGCGATCACCGGTCAGAAGCCGCAGGTATGCCGCGCAAAGAAGTCTGTTGCAAACTTCAAGCTTCGTGAAGGCATGCCGATCGGCGTAAAAGTAACGCTGCGCGGCGACAGGATGTACGAATTCCTTGACAGGCTGTTCAACGTGGCGCTGCCAAGGGTCCGTGACTTCCGCGGGATCAACCCGAACTCTTTTGACGGCCGTGGCAATTACAACATGGGCGTCAAGGAACAGCTGATCTTCCCGGAAATCGATTATGATAAGATCGATAAAGTCCGCGGCATGGACATCTGTTTCGTAACGACCGCTAACACCGACGAGGAATCCCGTGAGCTTCTGACGCTGATGGGCGCCCCGTTTGCAAGATAAGGAGGGAATACTGTGGCCAAAACATCCATGAAAATCAAGCAGGCTCGTCCGGCGAAGTTTTCGACCCGCAAATATAACAGATGCAAGATCTGTGGCAGGCCGCACGCCTATCTTCGCAAGTTCGGTATCTGCCGTATATGCTTCAGGGAACTGGCTTATAAGGGCGAGATCCCGGGCGTAAAAAAGGCCAGCTGGTAATAGCTTAGCAAAGGAGGTAACGGCACGCAGATTACAGATACAATCGCCGACTTGCTTACTCGTATCCGCAACGCGAATTCCGCGAAGCATGATTCGGTGGAAATCCCGGCTTCCAACATGTAGAAGGCTATTTGCCAGATCCTTGTGGACGAAGGGTATATCCGCAGCTTTACGGTAACGGAAGACGGCAAACAGGGCATCATCAAAGTGACCCTGAAATACGGCGAGGGCAAGACCCCCGTCATCAACGGCCTGCGCAGGGTCTCCAAACCTGGTCTGCGCATTTATTCCAACGCGGAAGAACTGCCGAAGGTCAAGAAGGGCCTGGGCGTCGCGATCATTTCCACGAGCCACGGCGTCATGACCGACCGCCAGGCACGCAAGGAAAATATCGGCGGCGAGGTTCTCGCGTTCATCTGGTAAGAATAGGGGGTGCAAGTATGTCGCGAATTGGAAGAAAACCCATAAATATTCCCGCTGGCGTCGATGTCAAGATCGACGGCAACGTTGTAACGGTGAAGGGTCCGAAAGGCACCCTGACCCAAAGCTTCCACCCGAACATGGCGATCGCTATGGAAGGCACGGAGCTGACTGTTTCCCGTCCTGACGACGAGAAAGAGAATCGCGCACTGCACGGCCTGACCCGTACGCTGCTCCACAACATGGTAGTAGGCGTGACCGAAGGCTTTAAGAAGGAACTCGACGTACAAGGCGTCGGTTACCGTGTGCAGAAGCAAGGCAAAGAAATGATTATGACGCTCGGTTATTCCCATCCGGTAGTCGTTGCGGAAACCGACGACATCAAAATCGAGTGCCCAAGCCCGAACAGGATCGTGATTTCCGGTGCTGATAAGCAGAAGGTCGGCCAGTTTGCCGCGGAAGTCCGCGAGAAACGTCCGCCGGAGCCGTATAAGGGCAAGGGTATCCGCTATATCGATGAAGTTGTGCGCCGTAAGGAAGGCAAGGCCGGTAAGGGCGCTAAGAAGTAAGGAGTGAATGACAAATGGTGAACAAGGCTGACACCAACAAAGCCAGACTGCACCGCCACAAGAGAGTGCGCGGCAAGATCTCGGGCACCGCTGCATGCCCGCGCCTGAATGTGTTCCGCTCCAGCAAAAACATCTACGCCCAGATTATCGATGATGTTGCGGGGGTAACCCTTGCGGCAGCCTCCACCCTGGACAAAGAGTTCACTGGGAACGGCGGGAACAAGGACGCCGCGCGTAAGGTTGGCGAAATGATCGCAAAGCGCGCAGCAGATAAAGGAATCTCCGAGGTCGTGTTCGACCGCGGCGGTTATATCTACCACGGCCGCGTCAAAGAGCTGGCCGAAGGCGCCCGTGAGGGCGGCCTCAAGTTCTGAGAAGAGGAGGAATACTTTTGGCTAGAATTGACGCATCGTCTATGGAATTGAAGAGCGCGTGGTTGCGATCAACCGCGTATCCAAAACCGTAAAAGGCGGCCGTATCTTCAAGTTTGCGGCGCTGGTTGTCGTCGGGGACGGCAATGGCACCGTAGGTTTCGGGATCGGCAAAGCCGGTGAAGTTCCGGACTCGATCCGCAAAGGAATCGAGGACGCAAAGAAAAACCTGATTCATGTATCACTGCGCGGCAGCACAATTCCGCATGAAGTGACCGGCGCTTACGGCGCAGGCCGCGTACTGCTCAAGCCGGCTGCACCCGGTACCGGCGTTATCGCCGGCGGCCCGGTCCGTGCGGTGGTGGAATCCGTTGGCATTAAGGATATCAGGACGAAAGCCCTGCGTTCCAATAACCCGTGCAATGTTGTGCGCGCTACTTTGGAAGGCCTTTCCAGGCTGCGCACCGCCGAAGAAGTTGCGGCAACCCGCGGCAAGTCGGTAAAAGAGATTCTGTAAGGAGGGGTAGCAATTATGGCACAGCTTAAAGTAACGCTGGTAAAAAGCCTGATCGGCTGTAAAAAAGACCAGATTGCAACCGCTCAAGCCCTTGGTTTGCGCAAGATCGGCGACAGCTCCCTGCAGCCGGAAAATGCGTCAACCAACGGCAAGGTGGCAAAGATCATCCACCTCGTCGAGGTAAGCAAAGCGTAAGCAAGGAGGTGCGAGTAAATGAAGTTGCATGATCTGACTGCGGTTCCCGGCTCCGTAAAGGAAGCCAAGCGTATCGGCAGAGGCCATGGCTCCGGCCAGGGCAAAACAGCCGGTAAGGGCCACAAGGGCCAGAAAGCAAGAGCTGGTTACAGCCAGCGCATAGGCTTTGAAGGCGGCCAGATGCCTTTACAGAGGCGCGTTCCGAAGAGAGGGTTCAACAATGTGTTTGCAAAAACCATCCTCTCCGTGAACGTCGGCACACTCGAGAAATTTGAGAATGGCGCAGTGGTGGATACCCAGGCGCTGATTGATGCCGGTATTATTAAAAAATGCTGCGACGGGGTAAAAATCCTCGCAAACGGCAACTTGACCAAGAGCCTTACCGTGAAAGTCACAGCTTTCTCTGACGCTGCAAAGCAGAAGATTGAAGCTGCAGGTGGGAAGGCAGAGGTGATCTGAGATTGTTTAATACAATTAAGAACGCCTGGAGAATTCCGGACCTTCGTAAGAAGATCCTGTTTACCTTGTTGATCATCGTCGTGTTCCGTCTCGGATCCGTCATCCCGGTGCCATTCCTGAATGTGGATGCGCTTCGCGGCCTGATGGATTCCGTCAGCTCGACCGGTTCCGTGCTCGGTTATCTCGATATGCTGACCGGTGGTGCGTTCGCCAACGCGACGCTGTTCGCAATGGGTATCACCCCGTATATTAACAGCTCGATTATTATGCAGCTGCTCACCGTAGCGATTCCGCCGCTGGAGCGTATGGCGAAGGAAGGCGAGGAAGGCCGTAAGAAGATTGCGACCATCACCCGTTATGTCACCGTCCTGTTGGGCTTGATTCAGGGTACTGCGTACTTCTTCTATCTGCGCAACAGCGCTTACCAGGGCAACAGCATCGCAATGTACACGAGCGGATGGGAACAGGTATTTGCGGGCGCGGTCATTATCCTGACCTTCACCGCCGGTACCGCCTTGATGATGTGGCTCGGCGAGCAGATTAACCAGAAAGGTATCGGCAACGGTATCTCGATCCTGTTGTTCGCTGGTATCGTAGCCCGGATGCCTTCCACCGTATCGCAGTTGTGGGCATACCTCAGCGCTGCGATTCAGGACCCGACCAACTATGCACAGTATTATGTGTTTGTTCCGCTGTTCGTAATCCTGTTCCTGGCAGTGATCTGGGTCATCGTGTTCATGAACAATTCGGAACGCCGTATCCCAGTACAGTATGCGAAACGTGTTGTCGGACGGAAAATGTATGGCGGCCAGTCCAGCCATATCCCGATCAAGGTTGCGATGTCCGGTGTTATGCCGATCATCTTCGCAAGCTCGATCCTCTCCATCCCAAGCACGATCCAGATGTTTGTCAATCCCACCGAAGGCATTGGCAAGGCGATCCTGGATGCACTGTCCCCAAGCGGATGGCTGTATTCGGTACTGTATTTCTTCCTCATTATCATGTTTGCGTATTTCTATCTGACGATCCAGTATAATCCGATCGAAATGGCGAATAACCTTCGCCAGAGCAACGGTACGATTCCAGGGGTACGCCCCGGCAAACCGACCGCGGACTTTATTGCAAAGATTCTTTCCAAGCTCACCTTGATCGGTTCCTTGTTCCTCGCGGTTATCGCATTACTGCCGATCATCTTTGGAGCATGCACTGGTATGCACAACATGTCGCTCGGCGGAACTTCCATCATCATTCTGGTGGGCGTTGCGCTGGAGACTGTGAAGCAAATGGAGTCGCAGATGATGATGCGCCATTACAAGGGATTCCTTGATTAACAGGCGCCTGACAGGGAAGGAGTTTTAATAAGATGAAACTGATTCTTTTGGGCGCGCCCGGCGCCGGCAAGGGCACACAGGCAGAAGTGATCTGTGAACATTTATCCATTCCGGCAATTTCTACGGGTAACATCATCCGTGAAGCGCTGACAAGCGGTACTGAGATGGGCCTGCGCGCGAAGTCCTATATGGACGAAGGCAAGCTGGTGCCCGATGAAGTTGTGATCGGAATCATCCAAGACCGTTTAAAGCAGGACGACTGCAAAAACGGATTTATCCTGGACGGATTCCCGCGCACGATTCCTCAGGCCGAGGCTCTGGACAAAATGGGCGTTGTGATCGACAAGGTCATCGATATCGAAGTCCCTGACGAGAAGATCGTCGAAAGGATGTCCGGACGCCGTGTTTGCGAGAGCTGCGGAGCCAGCTACCACCTGCTGTACAAGAAGCCGGAGGTAGAAGGCAAGTGCGGCAAGTGCGGCGGCACCCTTATTCAGCGCAAGGACGACCACCCTGATACAGTGAAAGAACGTCTGAAAGTGTATCATGATCAGACGGAACCGCTGAAGGGCTATTACGAGAAACAGGGCAAGCTGCGGATTGTCGAAGGGCAGGAAGCTGTCGAAGATACAACAAAGCTGACCCTGGCAGCCTTAGAGGCATAAATTATGATCGTACTGAAAACCAGCCGGGAACTCGCAGCGATGCGAGACGCCGGAAGGATTGCCCAAAGAGCGTTGCGGCTGGCCGGCGAGGCGGTAGAGCCAGGGGTATCCACCTGGGAACTCGACCGCATCGCACGCCGTTACATCGAGGAACAGGGCGCAGTGCCCACGTTCCTCGGCTACGGCGGATTTCCAGCCAGCTCCTGTATTTCGGTAAACAACGTGGTCATCCATGGCATACCGGGGAAGGGGACCCTTCTGAAGGAAGGCGATATCGTGAGCATCGATATCGGCGCGACTTATGAAGGCTTCGTAGGCGATAACGCCTGGACGTTCCCGTGCGGGAAGGTCAGCGAAGAAGCCCAGGCCCTGATGGATACCACCCGCGAAAGCCTGTTCGCAGCGATCAAGGCGGCACAGCCTGGTGCGCGGTTAGGCGATGTGGGCAGCACGGTCCAGAGGTATGTCGAAGCTCGCGGTTACTCGGTGGTACGGGATTTTGTCGGCCACGGAGTAGGCGCGAAGATGCATGAAGATCCCAGCGTACCCAATTACGGCACGCCCGGCAGGGGCGTGCGGCTGTTGCCTGGCATGACGATAGCCATCGAACCGATGATTAATGCCGGAACCCATGCGGTGAAGGTACTGCCGGACGGTTGGACCACTGTGACGGCCGACGGGAAATTATCCGCCCATTTTGAACACACGGTAGCGATCACAGCCGACGGGCCGGTGATCCTGACGCTGCCGGATTGAGAGGGACGGAATGGAACTGAAACGCGGGTCGGTGGTCCGTGCAAAAGCGGGCCGAGACAAAGACGGTTTTTTTGTGGTGCTGAGCGCGGGGGAGACCGTAACGATCTGTGACGGGAAACGCCGCAGCCTGGAACACCCCAAGCAGAAAAACCCGAAACATCTGGCAGCGACCGCCGCGGTACTGCCGGAGGATTCGATGGGGACCAACCGTGAGATACGAAAAGCCCTCAGGGAATATGGGCAGGGCTGATTCACCAAGGAGGTTATTTCATGTCAAAACAGGATGTCATTGAAATAGAGGGTACCGTAACGGAAGCGCTGCCGAACGCGATGTTCATGGTAGAGCTTCCCAACGACCATTCGATCCTGGCGCACATTTCCGGGAAGCTGCGGATGAATTTCATCCGGATTCTGCCCGGAGACAAGGTCACGGTGGAACTTTCGCCGTACGACCTGACGCGCGGAAGGATTACATGGCGGTCGAAATAAGAGCCGGCGCAAAACCGGCGTGTCCGTGAAAAACCAGTCTGCAAAGGAGGGCACACAAATGAAAGTCAGACCTTCTGTCAAAAAGATTTGTGAAAAATGCAAGATCATTAAGCGCAAGGGTAAAGTCATGGTGATCTGTGAAAACCCGAAGCATAAACAGCGCCAGGGCTGATGGCGCAAACCTATTTCTAGTGGAGGTGCAACCAGTATGGCGCGTATAGCAGGTGTTGATCTGCCGAGAGATAAGCGTATTGAAATCGGCCTGACCTATATTTACGGGATCGGCCGCAAAACTGCGAGCGACATTCTTGCCGCAACAGGAGTAAACCCCGACACCCGGGTAAGGGATTTGTCAGAAGACGATACTTCCAAGCTCAGGGAGTACATCGACCACAACTGCCGCGTGGAAGGCGACCTGCGCCGCGACGTGGCGTTCGATATCAAGAGACTCATCGAAATCGGCTGCTATCGTGGAGTTCGTCACCGTAAGGGCCTGCCGGTAAGAGGACAGCGCTCCAAGACGAATGCTCGTACCCGCAAGGGCCCGAGAAAGACCATGGCCAACAAGAAGAAGTAAGCAGGGAGGGATTTAACAGATGGCAGCACAAAAAGGCGGTAAAAAAGCTACCGTAGTCCGCAGGCGCCGTGAGCGCAAGAATATTGAACGTGGGGCTGCTCATATCCAGTCCACTTTCAACAATACGATCGTAACGATCACTGATACACAGGGCAATGCGGTATCCTGGGCAAGCTCCGGCGAACTCGGATTCCGTGGTTCCAGGAAATCTACCCCCTTTGCCGCACAGACCGCCGCGGAAACTGCCGCGAAGGCAGCGATGGAACACGGCATGAAGACGGTTGAGGTTTTCGTTAAGGGACCGGGCGCAGGCCGTGAAGCAGCAATCCGTGCGCTGCAGGCAGCAGGCCTGGAGGTCAGCATGATCAAAGACGTGACCCCCATCCCGCACAACGGATGCCGTCCTCCGAAGAGAAGACGCGTCTAATCAACCGATATCAGGAGGTGTAACCGAATATGGCAAGATATACAGATGCTGTGTGCAAGCTCTGCCGCCGCGAAGGCCAGAAGCTGTTCCTGAAAGGGGAACGCTGCTACACAGGAAAATGCGCGATTACCAGGAGAGCTTATGCTCCAGGGCAGCATGGCCAGGGACGTCATAAGACTTCTGAATACGGCTTGCAGCTGCGCGCAAAACAGATGACCAGACGTTATTATGGTGTTCTGGAAGGCCAGTTCCGTGATTACTACGAGATGGCGACCAAGAAGCCCGGCAAGACCGGTGATGAACTGCTCATCATCCTGGAAAGCCGTCTGGATAATATTGTGTACCGCCTCGGATGGGCAAGTTCCCGTGCGGAAGCCCGTCAGTTGGTTGTGCACGGCCACTTTACCGTAAATGGCCGCAAGGTAGATATCCCGTCGTACCTGGTGAAGGTTGGCGACGTGATTGCCCTGAAGGATAAGAGCCGTCAGAGCGATAAATTCAAGGCAGTCATCGAAGCGAATGCGTCCCGTCCGGTTGCAAAATGGCTCGATCTGAACCGTGAAACCATCGAGGGTAAAGTGGTAGCAATGCCGACCCGCGAAGAGATCGACCTGGATGTTGACGAAACTCTCATCGTTGAGTTGTACTCCAAGTAATGCCGTTATCTTGAAAGGCATAGTGTACATCATGGCAAAGCAATTTGCTTATGTGTGAAGGAGGTTCGCTAATGATTGAGATTGAAAAGCCAAAAATAGAGACCGAAGTTTTATCGAACGATGGGACTTACGGGAAATTTGTGGTGGAACCGCTGGAGCGCGGATTCGGCACAACCCTTGGCAACAGCCTGAGGAGGGTGCTGTTATCCAGCCTGCCCGGAGTGGCTGTCACATCGATCAAGATCGATGGCGTGCTGCATGAGTTTTCTACCGTCCCGGGCGTGAAAGAGGATGTCACCGAAATAGTCCTGAATATCAAAGGCCTGACGGCGAAACTGCACTGCGACGGTCCAAAGACAGTCGAGATCTGTGCGGAAGGTCCCTGCGTGGTGACCGCCGACAGCATCAAATGTGACAGTGAAGTCGAGATCCTGAACCCGGAAATGCGGATTGCAACTCTGGGGGATGGCGCCAAGCTGTATATGGAATTGACCTTAGACAAAGGGCGCGGTTATGTTCCCGCGGAACGCAACAAGGCGAACATGAACGGCAGCGTGATCGGCGAGCTTCCCGTTGACTCCATTTACACTCCCGTTCTCAAGGTGAACTATAACGTGGAAAATACCCGTGTAGGGCAGAGCATCGACTACGATAAACTGACCCTTGAGGTATGGACCAATGGAATAATCGGCGCTCAGGAAGCGGTATCGCTTGCAGCAAAAGTCCTGACGGAACACCTGAACCTGTTTGTCGATCTGTCGGATAAGGGCAGCAGCACAGAGATCATGGTAGAGAAGGATGACAAGGGCAAGGAAAAGGTACTGGAAATGACGATCGAAGAACTGGATCTGTCTGTACGGTCGTTCAACTGCCTGAAGCGTGCCGGGATCAACACGGTGGAAGACCTCATCAACAAGTCGGAAGAAGACATGATGAAGGTCAGAAACCTGGGACGTAAATCTCTCGAGGAAGTTGTCTGGAAAATGAACTCCCTCGGTTTCAATCTGCGCAAGGATGACGAATGATCCTTGATAAGCTAAGGTAAAGGAGTGATATTCGATGCCCGGAACCAGAAAACTCGGCAGGACCACCGACCATAGAACCGCCATGCTCAGGGCGATGGTAACGTTCCTGCTCGAAAACGGCAAAATCGAAACCACAGTAACTCGCGCGAAGGAAGTCCGTTCCTTGGCCGAAAAGATGATTACGATTGCAAAAGAAAACACCGTACACAATCAGCGTATGGTAGGCGCTTTTATCACCAAAGAGGCGGTAGCGCATAAACTGTTCAGTGAGATTGCCCCCAAATATGCAGAGCGTAACGGCGGCTATACCCGCATTACGAAGCTTGGACCGCGCCGCGGCGATGCTGCGGAGATGGCGATCATCGAGCTGCTCTGAGAGGGACCTGAAAATAGTAGAGGACTGTTGCAAAAAAGCGGGATGCCGCGTGGACGCAACAGTCCTTTTTTCGTGGAAAAAACCGGAGAATGTACACAGGTGGTGTCCAGCTTGACTTTAACAAACTAAAGCAGTATAATAGGAGCTAATTAATTCCGGAAGGAAGCTATATTGGAGGTTAGATGGATGATGAAACGCGTTTATAACTTTTCGGCAGGCCCGTCTGTACTGCCTGAACAGGTACTGCGCCGTGCGGCGGATGAGATGCTCGATTACCAGGGCAGTGGACAGTCAGTGATGGAGATGTCCCATCGATCAAAAGTGTATGAGGGGATCATCCACTCTGCGGAAAGTTTGCTTCGCGAGGTCATGGCGATCCCGTCCAATTATAAAGTGCTGTTCCTTCAGGGCGGGGCGTCCACCCAGTTCGCGATGGTCCCAATGAACCTGATGACCGGCAGCAATAAAGCGGATTTTGTGCTGACAGGCCAGTGGGCCACCAAAGCGCAAAAGGAAGCTGCCCGTTATGGATCAGCAAATATTGTCGCGTCGTCCAAAGATAAGACGTTCAGTTACATCCCGGAACTTGACCCCTCCACGTTCACCAAAGATGCGGATTATTTCCACATTTGCCTGAACAATACCATTTACGGCACCAAATATCACACCCTCCCGGAGACCGGGGATGTGCCGCTGGTAGCGGATATCTCTTCGTGCATCCTGAGCGAACCCATCAATGTCAGCAAATTTGGACTGCTGTATGCAGGTGCGCAGAAGAATATGGGTCCAGCGGGCTTGACTGTCGTAATTGTACGGGAAGATTTAGTCGGCCATGCCATGGAGATCACGCCCACCATGCTCAACTACCAGACACATGTCGATAACGGTTCGATGTTCAATACCCCGCCGTGTTACAGCATTTACATCTGCATGTTGGTGCTCGACTGGCTGAAAAACGAGATCGGCGGCCTGGAGGAAATGAAGAAGATCAACGAGAAAAAGGCCGGCATCCTGTATGATTTCCTGGATCAGTCGAAACTCTTCCACGGTACGGTCGTGAAAAAAGACCGTTCTCTGATGAATGTCCCGTTTGTGACCGGAAACGAAGAGATGGACGCAAAATTTGTGAAGGAAGCGGCCGCAGCAGATTTTGTCAATCTGAAAGGCCATCGCAGTGTCGGCGGAATGCGTGCATCGATCTATAATGCAATGCCGACAGAAGGCGTGGAAAAACTGGTTGAGTTCATGAAAGCGTTTGAAAAAAATAACGCGTAACGAAACGCATAAGGATAGGTGAGCGATATGTACCAAGTCAATTGTCTGAATAAGATTTCCCCGGTGGGGCTTGCGCGGTTCAGTGACCAATACGCCTATGGCAGCGATATCAGCGAGCCGCAGGCGATCCTGGTGCGTTCAGCTTCCATGCACGAAATGGAGCTGCCCAAGAGCCTTTTGGCCATTGCCCGTGCAGGGGCAGGCGTCAACAATATCCCGCTGGACAAATGCAGCGAACAGGGGATCGTAGTCTTTAATACGCCGGGCGCCAACGCCAACGCCGTCAAGGAATTGGTCATTGCAGCGCTGCTGCTGACGTCCCGGAAAATCGTCGCGGGGATGGAGTGGGTCAAGACGCTCCAGGGAAAAGGCGACGAGATCGGGAAACTGGTGGAAAAAGGGAAATCCGCGTTTGTGGGGCCGGAGATCAAGGGCAAAACGCTTGGCGTCATCGGTCTTGGCGCCATCGGCATCCTGGTCGCCAACGCTGCGAAGAGCCTCGGCATGGAGGTTTACGGCTATGACCCGTACCTGTCGGTTGACGCAGCCTGGGGACTGTCCCGGTCGATTAAGCACGCGCTGTCCCTGGACGAAATCTACGTGAACTGCGATTATATCACCATCCATGTGCCGTCCACACCGGACACCAAGAAGATGATTAATCAGGATTCCATCGGAAAGATGAAAGACGGCGTGCGGATTTTGAATTTTGCACGCGGCGACCTGGTGGATAGTGCAGCGGTAGTGGCAGCGGTAAAGGATGGAAAGGTTGCGGGATATGCAACAGACTTCCCATCGGAGGAATTGATCGGAGTAGAAAATATCCTGACTATCCCGCATTTGGGGGCATCCACACCCGAATCAGAAGACAACTGTGCATGTATGGCGGTCGATGAGCTGATGGATTACCTGGAAAACGGGAACATCAAGAATTCGGTGAATATGCCGAGCGTCTCGATGCCGCGCCAAGGGACGAGGATCTGCATCCTGCACCGGAATATTCCGAACACGATCAGTTTGCTGTCCGGTGAGTTGGCAAAGCATGGGATCAACATTGAAAACATGCAGAGCAAGTCCAAAAAGGATTACGCATACACGATTCTGGATGTGACCGGAGCAGTAGACGAGAAAGAAGTCCAGAAATTGGAAGAACATAATGATATTATCAAAGTACGTTTGCTGTTAAACTGATTGTAGAAAAATAAAATATTATTACAAAAACACCCGGATTTTCTGAAGAAATTCAGAGAATCCGGGTGTTTTTTATCCAAAAATAAAATAAATTAAAAACTTGCTTTCGTGAGTACCGTCGCAAAAGAAAATCAATGCTTTTCGATGATTCTCAGGATACGCGGTCTATTATATCGCTGCATCATAACAAATAAAGAATCGTATGCCGCAGCGAAAATGGAAGTGGTGAGAAAAACTGGAAATGCACCAAACCATACAGAGAAAAAAAGCGGCAAAAAACTGAAAACAATATCCATTTCGTGGACGAGTTCCGATTGGCACATCGCTTGAGCGATTTCGTTCCAGGAATGAAGGGCAGGATAAAACGAATCCCGATCGTAGGATGGCATTTTATCTTTCCATTTTTTCACCCGAAGCTTTTGATAAAGAACCGATTCCCATGGATGGAGATGATACCATTTTTTTCGGTAATCGGCGCGATTTTTCATAAAGAGCTGAAACAAGGTTCCAATGAGCAGACGAATGGAGAAATGATAAGTAATGGTGCCAAAAGTTATTGCAAGCGACAAGTAGACATCCCACGAAAAACAGGAAAAAAAGATTGCGGAAACAAAGGTCAAAATGGCTGCCCCAATTGCAATCCCTTTCATAGTTCGCGCCATACAGTCCCTCCTGAGCTTTTGCATCGGTTCCCGTTTCAAGGAAAATTTATGGTAACATATCGTACTGCTATATCGGGATATCGCGTAAAGGATGAATAAAAGACCAGAATATAATCACCAAAGCAAGGACAGCAGGAAGCCAATGGAAGGTCAGGCGTGAGTTCTACCGAAGGAAAGCCGAGTACAGAAAAAATCCTGCTGCAACGAAATGCCGCAAATATTACTCGATATAAGATTTTACAATGATATCATGACAGTACCTGCCGAAATCTTTGCCAAAAATGGTAATGCCACCAGAATGAACAGCATCTTTTTTGATGCCTATCCGGAAGCGGAAAAAAGCATCGTCATGTACCAATTCTTGAAAGGTCAGGCGTGAAGTCTTTTTGCGGTCAATATAGCATCCATTGGAATCAATCCGAACCCGTACTAAGGAACCGTGGATGGGGAGTGACCTCCACCAAGTGGGGGTATAGGTAGCTTTTTCCGGGTCACTTCCGACTAGAACCGTAGTAGTACCCAATTCTTCGCCGTTGACCCAAAAAGTAACATCGGAAATCCCGTCTGTAATGCGGTCTTTGGTCATATACTTAGGCATGACCAAAGATTTATGCGTCTTGACCATTTGCTGTGCCGAGATCTCCAATTCCAATTCAACAGCGGTTACCCGCTTGTCAACAAAAAGCGCATCCAAAGGGATCTTATATTCGATATAGCCGAACGCGGTCCAGGTCAATGTAGCATTGACCCGTTTGGTATCGCAGAACACCGTGGGGTCGTCCCATTTTTTGATAATGTTGTTATGGGTGGCTAACCCACAGGGAGCCCAGGTTTCAAAATCAAAGAAATTACCGACCGGGATCTCACTTTCATAATAAGTGACGTCGTCGGCATCGGTTTTCCCTGGGTCAAAATTGAAAATGAGCCGGTCGTACATTTTGTGGCAGATGCGCTGATTGCCCACTGAGCCGGTCAGATACTGGCTTTTGATAAACCCGGTTTCCTCGAGGATATTGACATGGGTGAGCACGGCGGTTTTGGAAAGGTTCAGCCGACTGGCAAGCGCCTGGATGTTCATGTCGTTGTCGGAAAGCAGGTTCAGGATTTTCAAACGGACATCGTTGGATAATGCTTTGACAACAGGGGTCACGTTGCTGCCTTCAATATATAAATCGTTTGCCATGATTGTAGATCACCAGCCCGGAAAATAAAATCTTATACTTTAATGATAGCGCAAAGCAGGGGGTTCCTGCAAGTAAAAAATAGCGGGGGATACCGACAAAAAACGCAGGGAATTCTTGGCAGGAAAAACAAAGCCGTTACGCGCAAGGCGATGTAAAAAGCTGGAAAGGATAAAAAATATAAAAAATTATAAAGATTTAATGATTTATTATTGACAATATACGGAAACAAAGGTATAATTAAGCTACAAAATCTTTATTGGTTATGAAAAAGCTTAACAAACATCAAACAGGAGGAATCATCATGAAAAAGCTTTGTGCATTTCTGTTGGCCTTGACGTTGATGGAGGGGGCTGCGGTAGGGTGTACTTCCACCCCCACAACATCAGAAACTCCGTCTTCCTCTTCATCAACCGAAGAATCCAGTTCTTCTGACGCTGCTCCGGCAGGCGAAGTGATTGGAGAAAACGTACAATTCGATACCGGAAAACAACTTTCAGGAGAATTGGAAGTCTGGTTCTATGAAGATGGAAAGGCATTCATTGACAGTCTCTTCACCGATTATCAGCAGTACAGACCCGACGTGCAGTTGAATGTTACCTACATTCCATGGGGCGACTATTGGAAGAAATTGCCGGTCGCAGTCAGCAGCGGCAACGGTCCGGATGTGTTCTACTTCCATAACATGTACCACAATTTGATGGTAGACGGCAGATTGATGCAGCCTTATCCGGAAGACTTGGTGGAAAACCTCAAGAAAGACTTTAATGATGTGGAAACCACTGCCGCGGCAGACGGAAATACATATTACATCAGCGTCGGCGGCGGCCATGGCCTGATCTATTACAACAAGACCTTGTGGGCAGATGCAGGCTTAACAGAAGACGACATCCCGGAAACTTGGGAAGAACTCCGCGAAATTGCAATCAAGCTGACCCAATTTAATGGCGATCAGATGGTAGTATCAGGCTTCAACTATAACCCGGGCGCAGGCGCGTTCATCAATGACTGGTCTTATCTTTCCGGTAGATTCCTGTATTCCGAAGACGGCAAAGATATCCTGATCGACAACGACGATTTCAAGAGTGCTATGCAGTTCTTTATCGACTTGTATACAGTTGACAATGTATGTACCCCGACTTTCCCGGAATATCAGCAGTCCTTTAAGGATGGCACGACCGCGATGTTGTGGAATCATCCGTTCTATGCCGGACAGCTTCGCCGTGAAGTTCCAGATTTGGAATTTGGCGTGTTCCCGCAGCCGAAATTTGAAGGCAAAGAGCGCAACTGGCATTACAACAACCCTGACGTATCCATGGGGATCAACTCGAAGATCGACGATACACAGAAAGAGATGGCAGTCGATTTCTTGACACTGTTCTTTGCAGAGGATAAATACCTGAAAGAATGGGATATGGCACAGGTGCTGGCACCGAGCAAAAAATCCCTGGCAGACGATCCAGATTTGATGGCAGATCCGGTTATCAAAGTGTTGATGGATGACTTTGAAAACTCCTTGTATGTTGGCCCGTCTCCGGACGCGGTAACGCAGGACCTCATCCAAAACCTGGTTGACCCGGTGCTCAAGGGCGGCGTGAGCATTGACGATGCAATTGACGCGTCCGTAGCGAAAGTTCATCAGACTCTGATGGATTTCAACTGGACTCCGGCAGAACGTACGTATGCACATGCAGATGAACTGAAATAATCACCGGACGGGATGAGGCATGGGGCAGCCCATACCGCATCCCGTCTTTGGTTGGCGTCCATCAGAGCTGCTTTGGGAGATTTGATAAAACATATTTCGGAGTAGAAAATTGGGCGGCCGGACGAGGAGGTAATGGTTATGAAGAAAAAATGGTCCCTTACCCGGAAACAGACCATTTTTGTATGGTGTGCAATGATTCCCTGCTTGATTGCGATCCTATTATTTTCGATTTTCCCGATCATCCAGACTTTTTACGGAAGCTTGTTTAACTGGAATGCACTGACCGGTCAGATGACGTTTATCGGGATTGATAACTTTAAGAATGCGTTTTCCGATCAATTGGTGGGAAAATCGCTTTTCAACACAATTTACCTGACTTTTTTTGCGGTACTTTTAAAGACAATATTGGCGTTTGCTGTGGCTCTGATGGTGAATGCCACGAAACGCGCTCAAGGATTTTACCGTGCAATTTATTTTCTTCCTACAATCTGTACCATGATCGCGACTGCATTCGTATTTCGGTTTTTACTCCAGCCAGAAGCCGGAACCATTAATGGATATCTGCAAATGCTCGGCATTTCGGGCCCTGGATGGCTCGAAGACCCAGTTTGGGCTATGCCGACCGTCATCCTTTACACGATCTGGAAAGATTTTGGGTATGTATTTTTGATTTTCCTGGCAGGTATCCAGGGAATCTCTCCGGAGGTCGTGGAAGCTTCCGTCATCGACGGCGCTACCGGATTCCAGCGGGTACGCTACATTATCGTACCGCTCATGCACCCGATCACCATTTATAACGTGGTTACCCAGGTGATCGGCTCTCTCCAGATCTTCACATCGATCATCGGGTTGACCAACAACGCGGCAACATCCACTGCTGGAGGACCGATGTATGCGACTACTACAACGGGTCTGTACATCTATCAGATGGCTTTCACAAATTATAAATTTGGCTATGCTTCGGCAATAGCAGTAATTCTTTTTGCGATCATCATGATTTTCACCTGCGTTCAGATGAAGTTCGCTGACAGGAAAGGGGAGTTTTGATGATGAAGAATTATAAAGTTTCCCGGAAAGTCGGACATTTTTTGAACCATTTCTTTTTGATCTTGGGCTGCATCATTACCGTATACCCGTTGGTATGGATGCTGTTTTCCTCGTTCAAACCGACAAGTATGGTTATGAGTGTCCCTCCGGAATTTTTTCCGTCGCAGCCCACACTAGAAAACTATCAGACAATCTTTGCAGATAATATCGGCATCTATTTCTGGAACAGTACCTATATTTCAATCATCCGTACCATCATCCCGGTGTATACCAGTGCGCTTATGGGATATGTCTTTGCAAAATTCAATTTCCGCGGGAAAAACATTATGTTTATGATTTTTATCGCTACCATGATGGTCCCGTGGATTGTCACAATTATCCCTTTGTATAATATGTTCAATGTGATTGGGATTCTTGATAAGCATATCGCGCTGATCCTGCCGACAGTTGTTTCCGGATACGGAATCTATCTGGTACGTTCGTTCATGTTCCAGGTTCCGTCGTCGCTGATGGAATCGGCCAGGATTGACGGCTGCGGTGAATTTATGATTTTCCATAAAATTGTGCTGCCGTTGGTTGCCCCTGCAATGGCGGCACTGGGGATTATCTTGTTCCTCCAGGCATGGGATGACTATCTCTGGCCGTTCTTGGTGTTGACTTCGGAAGAAAAATATACGTTGACCATCGGACTTTCCAAATATGCATTCAAACAATATACAGTAGCCTATGGGCCAGTGCTTGCAGGCGCTGTGGTATCCATTCTTCCAGTTGTGATCGTCTACATTGTGCTGCAAAAGCATATCGTGGAAGGCATCAGCCTGGGAGGCGTGAAGGGATGAAGAACCATGTACAAACAGCTATCTAATGGCAACGCGACAGCCGCCGTGGACCTTGACCGCGGCGGCGTGGTTTCCTTGGTATTCCAAAATGATCCGGATCGAATGGATTGGCTGATCGGACCGGAACTTCTGGAGAAGTACGGATATCAGGAAGATTACGGAAAACAGTTGGGGAACAGTCGGATTTTTTGGGATGGCCGTCTGTTTGAAACAGAACATATGGAGCCGGCACATAGTGAAGCAGGTGACGGCAGCGCAGTAATTGAGTATGACTGCGGAGGACTTTTGGTAAGCCACTTTTTCGCATTGGAACGGGATCGCTTACACTGGACAGTGCAGGTAACGAACCATTCCGGTCGGGAAGCGTGCCTGGAAGGTTTGGATCACTGGATGCCAATACGGTATGTAATGCACGAAGACCGCGAACAAAACCTGCATGGAAGTTGTTCGTTCGTGCCCAGTATTTCGGGGGATTATTCCCATATATTGTGCCGGAAACGCAGTGGGGAAGGTCCCGACCTGCTGATCCTAAACCGTGGCAGGAAACTGCGTTCCACGGGATCGCTGTGTCGGTATAAAAACCTGTTTTTTGAAAAGAGTGCGCCGTCACTGAGCGGACTGGTGCTATTCACGGCTGTAAACGCCGCACAGCCGCCGCAGGACCCTGTCGTTGACTGGCAGTATCGGGAATTGTATCAGCCGATCTGCCTGAAAGATGGACAAAGTTTTTCAGACCAGTATGAATTTCTTCCGGTTCCGGCGTTTCAAGAGGATGCTGCATTGGAACAGGAAGGGTATCCCGTGATTTCCTATCCGCCAGTAGCGTTGTGTGGGGAAGGTATCCCGGTATTTTTGAAAGGGCGCCGCGAACCGGAAAGTTTTCGGATAGAGGTTGCCGGGGAAGAAAAGATTACTACCGTATTTGAAGGGAAACCCCGTCGGGAACAGGAAGGATGGCTGCTCGAATTACCGGTATCCGGACGTCCGGGAGAACGGCGTTTGTGTATCCGGTTTACCGATGAGACACAGGCATGGATTATTTTTCCTGTATACGCCAGTTTACGGGAAATGGTGCAGGCAATCTGCGGAGCAATTTATCAGGATGGATTTATCAGTGATCCGGAAGATCCGGAATATTGTGGGTATCGGTCTACTTCACCGCAGGGGGAATCCTGTGCAAAGGGGTCTGTGTTGCTTCTCATGAACCAGATGGGAACTCCGGATGTGGAGCAGATCCGGCAGGTAGAACAAAACGCCGTGTACTATTTGAAGCCCAAGTGGCTGGATGAAGAATTCCGGGCCTTAAAGAAATATCCGGGCGGGTTTGCCAGGATTATCGATATGGACTACCTGACGCTGGAATTTTACCTGTTAGGATGTTGTAAGGACGAACAACTTGCGCTCAACAGCGCGGACGAATATCTGCATTGGGCATGGCGCACTTCGATGTATCGGATGACTATTACTCCGGATAAGTCGGCGCGAGAAGCTGTTGAGGTAGAGATGCCGAGCATGATTTCCTGGCTTCAGATGGAAATGATCGAAACGCTGGAAAAGAGGGGATTCCAAAAGGAAGCAGAAGAACTGAAAGCAGCGTGGGAAAATCATATTCGGTTGCAGTGTGCACGGGCGCAGGATAAGAGTTACGTAGAGACGGAGCATTATTTTGACAATGCAGGGATGAGTGTTTACGCGGAAACGCTGTTCCGAAACGGAAATATCAAGGAAGCGCTTCCCGCAGCAGAATTGCTGTTGGCGAATGTAGCGGCAAGCACCGATTACCGTTGTTATGCGCCTGACCGGTGGTGGGAAGCGTTTGCGCCGATGTATCATAATCTATGGGCGGTGTTTTCGGCGAAAGCCTTATTGACCGCGTTTGAAAAGACCGGAGAACTACGCTTTTTGGAACCCTCCTACCGTGCAATGATGCCGATGTTTTACAATTACGACTGGACGGCTGTGTCGTCGGTGAACCGGCTGAAGAAAGGCAGCGGTGCGTCCGCGTATTGTCTGACGAATCCGAACATGAACGAGCCAAAAGCATCGCGCAACCGATTTGGACAGTCCATTTTTAAGGATGACTTTTTTGGGCAGCTGGAGATTTCCGGAGATGATTGGGATTTGGGAGCAGATCTGTTGATTTATCTGTATACCTTTGGCAGAACTGCGTATGTGTATCAGGAAGATGGACGATGGAAAGGAATCAACTGCCGGATCGAAGAATGTGCTGGTGGAGAGATCCAGATCAAATCGTATGCAGCATTTCCCATGGAGTATCATATTTTGCCATATCGTATGACTGTCTGCACGACAAGACCCGGGGAATTGATCAAACGCATCACCTTGAGAGATGGAGAATGTACAGAAATTGAGTGGGAACCTGGTACCTCCCTGGGAGCAAAAGCAAACATTGTCCGGGATTAAAAAACCAAAATTAAAGGAGGAAATTTTCAGTATCATGGAATTTAAGCCGGATTGGAACGCCGTACGCGAACGTTTCGAGAGATTTTGGAACAACGAAAACGAGGAACGGGCGCTGATTGCGGTGACTGCAAAAAGCGATCGATTTGACGAACGAGTATACCATGAAACTTACAGCGTGGAACGCTTCCGTGACAGCGATACGGAATCGATCCGGCAGTGGTGGTGCGATGTGGAGGAGAATGTCCGCCGAAACGAATACATTTTTTCCACTACGTATTTTGGCGGCGAAGCGCTGCCGATCGCGTTTACAAACTGGGGCGCCATGGCGATGTGCTCCTTTTACGGATGCGAACCGGTGTTCAACAAAAAGAGCGTGTGGTATCACGAAGTGATCGAGGATTGGGATACCTGGGAATGGAAACGTCGGGAAAATGAATATTACCAAGCGACGTTTGAGATCACAAAGGCGTTTGCAGAAAACGGGAAAGGGCGCTACTTTGCGGGAATGCCGGAATTAGGCAGCGCAGGGGATCTGCTTTCGCTGATGCGGGGAATGGATACCTTGTGTTTGGACCTGTATGATGACCCGGATGCGGTACATCGTGCGATTGCCTATCTGACGAAAGAGTTTTTGGATATCCAGGGAAAGTTGGAACCGATACTGATGCCGGCGTCACAAGAAGGCGGAGTGCTTCCGTGGATGAGCCTGTGGATGCCGGACCGCGGAGGCAACCAGCTTGCGTGTGATTTTTCCTGGGTGATCTCAAATGAAATGTTCCGGGAATTCTTTTTCGGGGAGCTGGAAGAAGAATCCCACTGGAACCATTACGCAACCTATCATCTGGATGGACCGCAGTGTATGCGCAGCCATCTGGACAGCCTGCTGCAACTGCCGGGAATCCGGGCAATCGAGTGGACGCCGGGAATCGGGAGTCCTCTGGCAAGCACGCCGGAATATTTCCCGCGGTACCGGCAAATCCAGGAAGCTGGAAAACAGCTGGTCATCGTCGCGCAGCCCGAAGAAATCGACATCCTGACGAGAGAACTTTCCCCAAAAGGGTTGTTTATCAAGACGGAAGCAGATTCCGAAGAAGAAGCGCGTGAACTGTTAAAGATTGCGGAGAAAAATGCGGCCCAATGGCGCCGCGAGCACCGTTAAAACAGAGAGAAAAAACAGAAAGGGTGGAGTGTAGAGATAGCAGTCTATCATAAATGATGGCAAAGCAGGAAATGTCCCGCTTTTTCATACCCCCTCCGCAGAATGGGACCTTGTCGGAGGGATCTCCTCCTGAAAAAGAAAAAGTCCTGAGCGCTATGGACATTTTTGCCCATAGCGCTCAGGACTTTGTGGTATTATTGGGATTTCTAGATCAAGAATTTGTTGTTTTCAAAAAATTAAGATGTTTCTTAAAATAGGAAAAGATCATCCCTTCTGCAAACACTGATATGCTCCCCAGAAAAGAATCTGTTTTGATCAATCGCTTTCCTGCCGTGTATTTAACTGCTTTTTTAGAAAAAGTAAATCTTCTACACCAATATTGCCGTCTTGGGTCAAATCTGCTGCGAGGCGTTCATTATCGTCCAAATTATCATAGCCATTCAGAAAATCATAAAACAAATTGACGTCCGTAGTGGTTGCCGTACCGGTGCCATCCAAGTCTCCCAAAGCAATGACGGTAAGACTGTCAACTGCTTCATCGTCAAAATATAACTCGATGATTGCACCAGTACCAACATAACCGCTTGTCAGAACAGAACCATTTGGCCGGATACCTTTCAAAGAATATCCATCTTCCAGAGTGAATCCCTTCTTAACTTCCGCGAAGGAAAGTCCTGCCGGAATGGTAATCGACTGCCGCAAAGGATCAATTGGGTAAATACTGTCCCAAGAATTATCGGGTTCCGGTTCCGGTTCCGGTTCCGGATCTGAACTTGTATCGGGGTCTTCATCTGAAATGACTTCAGATGAAACATCATCCAAATCATAAAAGTAATAGCTTCCATTAGATTCTACAACAGCAACGGTAGAGTTGTCCGAAGAGGCAAGACAGGTGAGTAGCCCATCAAACCGATAAAGCGTATAGCTGTCGGATCCCTCATAAGTGCGTGCAGTATCCTCTCCGTTGCGGCACAATAGAATCCCGTCTAGCGTCAGAGTCGCGCAGGTACCTTCTGCGTCCGTTTCCAGGAATTTCTGAAAAGAACCATCCTCTTGCCGCTCAAATACATCGCCGTTTTTATCAATCAACAGATTATTGTCGAGAAAACAACAGGGAGCCTGCGGGACATCACTTGCAATCAGCGGGAAGTCTTCAGAAAAATTACCTTCTAATCCTGTCGGAAGGTAACCAATCTGATCGTAAATGTTTGCATGAGCGGCATAGAGACCTCCGTCTGGAGCCAACAGTAAATACAAGAAATATTGACGTTGTGTTTCCAGTTCCCCAACGAAATCTCCAAAGGTTTGATAAACAGAAAGCAGAAACCTGTTGTGGTTACTGAGAAGATAAACATAAGAATCCGGGGAAACACAGAAATTATTAGGTCCTGCGCTGAAAACATTGGGAATCACTGCGGAATATAACTGATAATCCAGCACGTTTTCTTCTGTCATAGTCAAAAGATGAAGGGAAGTATAGGTGGTATCACTGACTTCATCCATATAAGGATCTGTTAAATAAATCTGATTTTCCGTCTGAAAGGAAGATGTATAACTGAAATCAAAGCAGATTGCTTCGGATGGAATTTCTCCGTTGGAGATAGGAATCGCAAATGTACGAGTACCGTCTGTGCCAGTGACAAGATAAGCGTCGTTTGGAAAAGAAAACAAGGAAATAGATTTCAGTGCAGAAAAATCTTTTGGAATTGGCAACAGCGCAGAAGAATCACCCTGTGGAGCAGCAAAAGCTTGCCAAAGAGGGAAACATAATAGAGTGAGGGCTAACAAGAAAAAGGATGCTTTTCTTGTGATGGGTCCCATAAAAAACGCCCCTTTCTGCTAGAAAAAAATGGAAATATTTTTTCCATTATTAGTATACCAAAAATGTAGAAAAAGAAAGGGAGTTGGTGACAGAGTTTCACATTTTAAGACGGGCTTTGCAAGGCGCGCGGCCCCAAACAAGCCGCGCCTTTGGCGCGGCTGTCCCCGGTTTTTTAGGAAAGAACCGGGGCTCCCGGAACATAAAGTTCCGGGTTTTGGGGCCGCGCGCCGGAAACGGTAGGAAAGAGCGTTTGCTTTATTAAAAGATCTTGAGGGCAGAAAAGAAACTACAAAACAAAAAGACTTTTTACTGGCAGATTAAGCCAATAAAAAGTCTTTTCTGGATTCTTTAAAAAATTATCAGGAAAGCTTAT
The DNA here is from genome assembly GCA_944381295.1 of uncultured Clostridia bacterium. Taxonomy (GTDB): domain Bacteria; phylum Bacillota; class Clostridia; order Oscillospirales; family Acutalibacteraceae; genus CALWKP01. The sequence continues at coordinate 23,594 of CALWKP010000051.1, forward strand.
TGACCAAGATTTTCCCTTCCCTCATCACCAAGACTGGTTCCCAGGACGGAGTAACTGCGACAAAATCGGCAAGTTTTCCTGCTTCTAGGCTTCCGATATCATGCTCCCATCCAATCTTCCGCGCCGGATTTATGGTAGAGGCCCGGAGTACCTGTTCCAGTGGAAGTCCGTATTCCAGCAAGTTTTGAATTTCCTCAAGCAAATCTGTGGTGGAACCCGCAATCGTCCCGTCTGAAAGGCGTGCCTGTCCATCCGATACCGTAACCAATTGACCACCCAGGTCGTAATTACCGTCCGGATATCCCGCTGCGCGCATGGAATCGCTGACAATCACTGCGCGATGATCGCCTAAAAGTCGGAACGCACTGCGTAAAACCGCGGGGTGAATGTGGAATCCATCACAGATCAGTTCTGCGGATACGGAGGGGGTGTCCAGAACAGCGCCGACAACTCCGGGGGCGCGGTGGGAGAGCCCAGACATTGCGTTGAAAAGGTGGGTCGCGTGGGAAATACCGTGCTCAAAGGCTTCGAGGGCCTGATAGTAATCAGCATCGGTGTGGGCAATGGATACCGTGCAGAATGGTTTTACCTGCCGGATAAATTCAGCGCTCCCTGGCAGTTCGGGCGCAATGTCCACCAAACGGATGAGTTCCCCGGATGCACGATATAGGAGCGAAAACTCTGCGAAATCCGGGAAACGGATAAATTCCTCTTTTTGGGCTCCTTTTCGGTTTCGGGAAATATAGGGACCTTCCAGATTGATTCCGCGAATCGCCGCACCAGTTACCTGGTCAACAGCCGTACGGATCACTTCAAGACAATGTACTAAATCAGATTGTGCAAGGGTCATCGTGGTGGGGCAAAAGGAGGTGACGCCAAGTTCCGCAAGAGAACGGGAGATCGTCTGAAGGCTTTCCAGAGAAGCGTCACAGGTATCGGCTCCGGAACGGCCATGGATGTGGATATCAACTAGTCCCGGCAGAAGAAGAAGGCCGGAAAGGTCTATCACATCAGTGCTTTGCAAGCCAGCAGAAATTTCTGCGATTCGCGGTCCACAGACGCGTACATCAACAGGATGCAAGTGAAAATCAGCGCAGCAGACGGATGCGTTTTTTAAAACCAAACCACTCATGAAAGCCCCACCTTTTTTTGGAATCGATTTTATTATAGAGGAAATAGAGAAGGACTTCAAGACGAAGGGGAAAAGTATCTTAGAAACGTCTTTTTTGCCATCGTGTAACAAGGAGGAGGTACTTGTTCCAACGTTGGGACCTTAGCGAGAAGGTCCCCCAAAAGCACACGGATGAAAAACTTTTTTAACACTTGTAAGGAAACCATAGCTTCCCTAATCTCAAGGGATATGTTATAATAGTAACACAAATTAAAAAGTAACCGGCAAATAAATTGTACAAATCGGGAGGAGAATGTATGAAGGTTCGCGATATCATCAAAATTTTGGACGCAAAGGTCCTGCTCGAAGGTGATCTCGACGCGGAAGTAGTAACGGCTTGCGGGAGCGATATGATGAGCGATGTACTTGCTTTTGTCAAAGATCAATCGGTTTTGCTGACAGGGTTGATGAACCCCCAGGTGGTACGGACGGCGGAAATGATGGATATGCGCTGCATCATCTTTGTCCGTGGAAAAGAGGTGGACCCGTCGGTAGTTCAGCTTGCGGATCAGAAGGGGATCACCGTGTTACAGACCCGGTATCGAATGTTTACAGCCTGCGGTCTGCTGTATTCCAACGGGCTGCGGGGAGGTTGTGAAGGCGCATGAGCATGCTGTCGTTAAAATATGTAGTGCCCGGCGATGATTTTACGCGCGCGGGAGAGGCGTCGAGCGACGTCAAACATAAGCTCAAACAATTGGGATATGATTCCAAGGCAATCCGTCGGGTGGCGATTGCAATGTATGAGGGCGAGATTAATATGGTGATCCACGCGGGAGGCGGGGAAGCGTTTGTGGAGATTTCGCCGGAAGAGGTAGAGATTCAGCTGGTGGACCACGGGCCAGGGATTCCGGATGTGGAGAAGGCGATGCAGGCGGGATATTCCACTGCGCCGGACAATGTAAGAAGCCTGGGATTTGGGGCCGGAATGGGGCTGCCGAACATCAAGAAATATACGGACGAATTGAAAATAGATACCGAAGTTGGCAAAGGGACCACATTGACCATGAAAGTGTTTGCCGGCCATTGATCGGTGGATAGAGGAGGATCGGTATGGACCGTTTTTTCCATTCCGTTACGCTCGAAAGCGAAAAATGTGTTGGATGCACGAATTGCATTAAACGCTGCCCGACTGAAGCGATCAGGGTCAGGAACGGGAAAGCACATATTATCTCCGAGCGTTGTATCGATTGCGGGGAATGTATCCGGGTATGCCCGCATCATGCCAAAAAAGCGCAGTATGACCATCTGAATATTATCGAGGGATTCCGCTATAAGATCGCTTTGCCGGCTCCCTCGCTGTATGGCCAGTTCAACAACCTGGACGATATTGATATCGTGTTGACCGGGTTGAAAAAGATGGGATTTGATGATGTATTTGAAGTATCCCGAGCGGCAGAACTGGTTTCCGATGCCACCAGAAAATGTATGGCCGAAGGGAACCTGCTGCGTCCGGTCATCAGCTCCGCGTGCCCGGCGGTAGTGCGGCTGATCCGGGTACGGTTCCCGGATCTATGCGACCATGTGCTTCCGCTGAATGCCCCCATGGAAACGGCCGCATTGCTGGCAAAAGAGGAAGTTTCCAAAAGGGAAGGGATCCCGATGAAAGAGATTGGGGCGTTTTTTATTACCCCGTGTCCGGCAAAGGTGACGGATATCCGGGTGCCGATCGGGACAGCGGATTCCGCAGTGGATGGTGCAATCGCGATCAGTGAGATTTTTCCGAAACTGACGTCGGCCATGGAAAAACTGGAGAAGGTGGAACCCTTGTCTAAGTCGGGAGTCATCGGTGTAGGATGGGCATCGTCAGGAGGAGAATCGGCGGCGCTGCTCGATGAAAAATATCTGGCTGCGGACGGGATCGACAATGTGATCCGCGTTCTGGAAGAGCTGGAGGATGAGAGGATCCGGGAACTGGATTTTATTGAATTGAATGCCTGCTCCGGCGGATGTGTCGGGGGCGTGCTCTGTGTGGAGAACGCTTATGTGGCGAAGGCACGGCTGCAAAAACTGCGCAAATATTTGCCGGTAGCGCAGAATCATCTGGAAAATGGGATTCCGGGGCTTATGGAATGGAACGAAGACCTGGAGTTTGCTCCGGTGCTCAAATTGTCGGATAATCTCAGTGAAGCGATGCGGATGATGTCGGAAATCGACGCCATGTGCCGCGAATTTCCGGGATTGGATTGCGGTGCCTGCGGGGCGCCGTCTTGCCGCGCATTTGCAGAGGACGTGGTGCGCGGGGTAGCGCAGAAGAGCAGTTGTATTTTTGTATTGAAGGAGCAGATTCAGAATATGGCGGATACCCTGTCTGCAATCGGCGGATTTATGCCGGCAGGGTCGAAACCGGATGAGGAGAATCGGAATGACGGTTAAAGAATTGGCGGAGAAATTGGGGATGACGTTCCTGGCAGGGGAAAGCGGAGGCGATCGTGAGATCGAGGGCTGTTATGTTGGGGATTTGTTGAGTTGGGTGATGGCACGTGCGGAATCCGGAGACGTATGGATTACAGTGATGGGAAACGTCAATGCGATTGCGGTAGCGTCGCTGACGGATAGTGCATGTATTGTCCTGGCGGAATCAGCGGGGCTGGATCAGGATGCGAAGGAGCGTGCAGACCAGCAAGAGATTCCGGTACTGGCGACGGAGAAGGATAGTTTTGCAACAGCGGTAGCGGTAGCGGGGTATCTTCCGTAATGCCGCGGGTGCTGTATGACCTGCATCTTCATTCCTGCCTGTCGCCGTGCGGCAGCGACGATATGACGCCGTATAACCTGGTAAATATGGCGGCGTTGTTGGGATACGGAATGGTCGCAATAACAGACCACAATAGCTGCCTGAATACGGGAGCAGCGGTAGAAGCAGGGGAAAAAGCAGGGATTGTCGTAGTGCCGGGGATGGAACTGACGACCGAAGAAGACGCGCATGTGGTGTGTCTGTTCCGGGATGTGGAAGGTGCGATGGGGTTCCACGATCTGGTGGCGGGCCGGAGGATACGGATCCCAAACCGGGTGGAAATTTTTGGCCGTCAGTTGATCATGGACAGCGAAGACAAGGTTCTGGGGGAAGAACCTGACCTGTTGATCAACGCGACGGGAATCGGAGCGAATGAAGTTGTGGGGCTGGCGCGGCAGTTTGGCGGGACAGCGTTCCCGGCGCATGTGGATAAAGATTCATACAGTCTGATCGCGTCGTTGGGCGCGATTCCGCCGGAAGCAGGATTCCGGGCGGCAGAGATCAGTCCAACCGGGAATCTGCACAGTCTGCTGCGGAGCAACCCGGAGCTGGAAGGGATGATGTTGCTGAGAAATTCAGATG
>CALWKP010000052.1 GCA_944381295.1 uncultured Clostridia bacterium
TTCGGCAGTATTGCTCTGCGCGGATACGGGAGAAGTGCTGTTTGCTAAAAATGGACAGGAACAGTGGCCTATGGCGAGTACAACGAAGATCATGACGGCATTGCTGACATTGGAAGCCGCAGAGCAAGAAGATCGTATGATTACAGTAACTGAAGAGATGGTGCGGGTAGGAGGGTCCTCTATGGGACTTTTGCCGGGATATCAGCTGCCACTTAGCGGATTGGCAGCAGGGATGTTGACAGTGTCTGGAAATGATGCGGCAAATGTAGCAGCCTTTTCTATTGCCGGAAATCTGGAAGGGTTTGCCGATTTGATGAACCAGCGGGCGTCTGAAATTGGAATGACAAACACACATTTTGTTACGCCGTCCGGGTTGGATGCAGAAGGGCATTATTCTACGGCTTATGATATGGCGTTGTTAGGGATGGAAGCCATGCAAAATGAGGCATTTGCTTCTATTGCAGGACAAACGGAAGTACAGGTGAAGTATCAGGAACCTGATCTGACCTTCTGGTTTCATAATCACAACAAATTACTCAGTATGTATGATGGCTGTACAGGAATTAAGACAGGATATACGAAGAAGTCGGGACGGTGTCTAGTAACTGCGGCAGAACGCAATGGGATCCATTTGATTGCGGTGACGTTGAATGCTCCGGATGATTGGAATGACCATATCGCAATGTTTGACTACGGCTTTTCAAAGCTGACGGTCTATCAGCCGGAATATGGTGGTCAGTCCTTGACCATACCGGTAGTAGGGGGCAAAGAAGCGGAAGTCCCGCTCACAGTGTGGGGGACAGAATCGGTAGTAATTGCAAAAGGAAAAGAAGAATCTGCTGTATCAGTAGAAATGCTGCCGCATTTTTTGTATGCACCGGTAGAAGCAGGGTGCCAAGTAGGGACAATTCAGTATTTGGTGGATGGCAAAGTGATTGCGGAAGCTCCGGTAACGGCAGCATGTGGGATAGAAGCAGAGGAAGAAGAACCAGGATTCTGGGAAAAAATATGGGGATGGCTGACTGGTACATCCCGTTAGAAACATAAGGATGGTGTGAATGGGTAAAGATGTAAGGCTGCAAAAGATGCTGGCGGATTGTGGGATCGCGTCCAGAAGGAAAGCAGAAGAATTGATTGATGCAGGATTCGTAAAGGTAAACGGTGTAACTGCAAAAATCGGGGATAAAGTAGACCCAAAACGTGATAGAGTGACGGTGCGTGGAAAAAGTGTAGAGCGCCAAACAGGTCATATTTATATTATGCTGCATAAGCCGCGCGGATTCATTACAACGATGAATGATGAGATGGACCGGAAATGTGTGGCAGAACTTGTCAAGGATATTCCCGAAAGGATTTATCCGGTAGGGCGGCTCGACCGGGATTCCGAAGGGTTGTTGCTGATGACCAACGATGGAGCCTTTACGAATAAATTGAGCCATCCATCCATGCATGTACCCAAAACATATCGAGTAACGGTAAGGCCATCTGTTACAGAAGAGCAATTGACACAACTGGCTGTTGGGGTGATGATTGATGGACAACAGACTGCCCCGGCAGAAGTAAAAGTAGTTTTGCAGGAGCCAGGACGAGTCGTGTTGGAGATCGTCTTGTATGAAGGCCGTAACCGTGAAATCCGGAAAATGTGCGACGCCGTTGGGCTAGAGGTTGCCCGATTAAAACGCATTGCAGTAGGGCCGGTAAAATTAGGAATGCTGCAGCCGGGAAAATGGAGGAACCTTACTGCAGAAGAAGTAAAGAGGTTGAACGCGGCAGCAAAACCGGACAAGCGAGAGAAGGAGGAAACCAAAAATGCTGACGATACTGCCCATGCAGGAACAAGACCGAAAGGAAGAACTGCTTCGGGAAATTCCAGACGCGGAAAAAGGCGCTGAAATTTTGATGATGCGTGATGGCGAGGAAGAATTGGGATATGTGGCGATCGATATCAAGTCATCTGTGGTGCGGATGCTCAAGATTGTATTGGGAGGAAACCCTCTACCAGAACATTTAGGAGCAGAAGATCGTTTTTTGGTAGACAGTCTGATGAGGGCGACAGCTTCTTATGGAGCGAATAATGGGGCATATAAAATTGAGTGTAGGGAAGAAGCTGCGTGGGAAGCGCTAATGATCTCCGGATTTCAGAAGGAAGGAAATGTGTCTGTAACAGAATTAAAAAATATAGTGCGCTATACACCGGGTCAAAAATAGGCTGTTTTCTGATAAAAATTTGTCAATTTTTTGCTAGTTTTCCAATTTTGTACTTGTTATTACCGGAGCAATATATTATAATATAATCTGATATTTTGTAAGGTCATGTTAGGAAAGACAAAAGAAAAAAGATGGTTTTGTCTTCCCTAACATGACCTGTGAGCAAAGAAATGGAGGAACAAATAATGAGCAATGCAGAGTTGCTGCAAGCCTCTCGTGACGCTGCAAAGAATACCAGTGCGCATAAGCGCATCAGTCTTTTGCTCGATGAGAGTAGTTTTCATGAAATCGACGCTTTTGTGAAATCCGGCGATGGTCTGGCGGAGGTCGTAACAGGATTTGGTACCGTTAGCGGATGCCCTGTATACGTCTTTGCACAGAACAGCGATGCGGATGGCGGAGCTATGTCGAAGGCTCAGGCGATGAAAATTCGCAAGATTTATGATTTAGCGGTAAAGACAGGCGCCCCGGTTGTGGGAATTTTTGATTCTATCGGCGCAAAGCTTGCCGAAGGTGCAGATATGATGGCTGCGTATGGAGAGATCCTTCTCCATGGGAATAACCTTTCTGGTGTTGTCCCGCAGATTGCACTGGTGGTAGGTCCGTGTATCGGAACTTCTGCAATGATTGCAGCGAGTGCGGATATTGTTGTTATGACGGAAAAGGCAGAATTAACACTGGAAACCAGTGGAGAAAACAGCTCTGCTGCCAGTGCTGCAAAGTTGGGTGTGTGCCATATTGTCAAAGGTACAGAAGAAGAAGCGGCCGATGTTGTGCGTAATTTGATTGCAGCATTGCCCTCGAATAACCTGGAAGGCGCTCCTATTACTGATACGCTTGGCTTGACAAGTGCATCCCCGTTAGCAGAAGGCGCAGATGCCAGGACCGCGATCCTTGGAATAGCAGATGATAATTCGTTCATCGAAATGGGTAGAGAATTTGGTACAGCTTCTATTAGCGGTTTGGGACAAGTTTCCGGTTCGACGGTAGGTTTCGTAACCTATACGGGTGAAATTGACGCGGATTCTTGTGCCAAAGCAGCAAGATTTGTACGTTTCTGTGACTGTTTTGCGATCCCGGTTGTTTCTTTGGTGAACGCGGAACGGTTTACTTCTCTGCGGGAAGCTTCCAAACTTTCGAATGCTTATTCTGAGGCAACGACTGTAAAAGTAACCGTGATTACCGGAGAGGCATACGGACCGGTTTATATTGCAGTTGCAGGCCGTGGAGCAAATGCTGATATTACCCTTGCGTGGGAAAAAGCGTCTGTTTCTCCGCTTTCTCCCGCTACTGCCGCGATGTTTGAGTGGAGCGGTAAGCTTGCAGGTTCCAACGACCCGATTTCTGACAGGAAAAAGTTAATTGAAGAATATAAGCAAACAGAAGCATCCCCGCTTGTTGCCGCATCGAAAGGATACATTGAGGATGTGATCCGCCCAGAGGAAACCAGGACAAAGGTTGTGGCAAATCTGGAAATGCTTGCTGGTAAGAGGGTAACCCGTCTGCCAAAGAAACATGCCAATATCCAGCTGTAATCAGAAAATATTAGGATCTTCAGGAGGATTAACGATATGAAAAATCTCAGAATCACGGTAAATGGTACGCCCTATGATGTACAGGTAGAAGAACTCGGCGCTGGTGCTGCTCCTGCAGCGGCTCCGGTTGCGGCTCCTGCTCCTGTAGCTGCTGCCCCGGCCCCGGCTCCGGCACCTGCCGCTGCTCCGGCTGCTCCAGCACCTGCTGCTCCGGCTGCAGCTCCCGCTCCTGCCGCAGGTGCAGAAGTTATTTCTGCTCCGATGCCTGGTACGATCCTGAGCGTTAATGTCGAAGCGGGTAAGAGCATCAAAAAGGGTGATGTCCTTTTGATTTTGGAAGCGATGAAGATGGAAAACGAGATCATGGCGCCGCATGACGCTGTTGTCTCAGCAGTTCACGTGAACAAAGGGGATAGTGTCGATTCCGGTACGCCTCTTGTTTCCCTCCAGTAAGGGGGTACCTGCCATGGCAAAGAAAATCGGAATTACAGAAGTGGCCCTGCGTGATGCGCATCAATCCTTGATCGCCACCAGGATGCCTATTGAAGATATGCTTCCGATCCTGGAAGAATTGGATCGTGTAGGATTCCATTCGTTGGAATGTTGGGGCGGCGCGACTTTTGACGCATGTCTCCGTTTCTTGAATGAAGACCCGTGGGAAAGGCTGCGTACGATCCGGAAGCATTGCCCGAATACAAAGCTTCAGATGCTTTTCCGCGGCCAGAATATGTTGGGTTATCGCCATTATGCAGACGACGTCCTGGAATATTTTGTGCAGAAGACTGCTGCGAACGGGATGGATATTATCAGAATTTTCGATGCGTTGAACGACCTGAAAAATCTCGAAACAGCGATCAAAGCAGCGAAAAAAGAAGGCGCTCATGCTCAGGTTGCGATTTCCTATACGACAGGTCCGGTGTTTACGAACGAATATTATGTGAAATATGCGAAGGACATTGAAAATGCAGGTGCAGATTCGATTTGCTTAAAGGATATGGCAGCGCTTTTGACACCTTACGAGACCTATGATCTTGTGAAAGCTCTGAAAGCAGCTGTGAAAATCCCGATCCAGATTCATACCCATTCGACTTCTGGCCTTGCTTCCATGTGCTTAATGAAGGGGATTGAAGCTGGTGCAGATTATGTCGATACAGCGATTTCTCCATTGGCTCTGGGAACCTCTCATGCGCCAACCGAATCGATTGTAGCAGCCCTTCAGGGTACAGAGTATGACACTGGACTGGATCTGGTACTCCTGAATGAAATCAGGGAATACTTTATGGGCCTGCGCAAAAAGTATATTGATGAAGGCTTGCTTGATCCGAGCATGCTTGCAACAAACACAAAAGCGCTGATTTATCAGGTTCCGGGTGGAATGCTCTCGAACCTTTTGTCTCAGTTGAAACAAGCTGGAAAAGCAGATCAGCTGGAAGAAGTGCTCAAAGAAGTTCCGCGTGTGCGTGAAGATTCCGGTTATCCGCCGCTTGTTACCCCGACTTCCCAAATTGTGGGAACTCAGGCTGTTTATAATGTCATTACCGGGGAACGGTATAAGATGTGCACGAACGAGTTCAAAGGTTTGGTGGCAGGAAAATACGGAACTACCCCGATGCCAATTGATCCGGAATTCCGCAAAAAGATTATCGGTGACGAACAGCCGGTAACATGCCGTCCAGCAGACTTGATTGCTCCGGAATTGGATACCTTGCGTAAGGAATGTGCTGAATGGATTGAGCAGGAAGAAGATGTCCTTTCGTATGCACAGTTCCCGAAGGTTGCAGTGGACTTCTTTAAAAAGCGTAAAGAAAAGAAGTACGGGATCGATGGAAAGCATGCAGATGCCGAAAAGATGGTTCATCCCGTATAAGAGAGTTTTGAAGTTTGAAGAAG
>CALWKP010000053.1 GCA_944381295.1 uncultured Clostridia bacterium
AAGACGCCAAGCAAAACAGCCCGATCTTGATAAAAGGCTAAGGAAGAAGCGTTGATGGTTTAACGTGACGACAAGTTTTTGGAGGAAGGGCTGGAAAGATGCAGAGGAATTCCGGAGCTGTATTTAAGTAGAGTATTTAAATGGAGAGCAGCAACTGGAAATGGAAGCGTCAAAAGCGCCAAAAAGGTGGAACCGTAAAGCGGTACCATGAAAGGAATGGCGCAGAGGAAGGATGGCGTCAAAATAAATTTCGGAAAGACGTGAGTCCGATGGGCCAAGAACCACAGCAGTCAGAGTTTCATATTTTTGGTCTGTTGGGCTGAAAATCTGAAACTGCTAATAAGAGAATATTGATATAAAATTTAGAGAAAAGGATTGAGTCCAAAAAACTAGAAAGAAAAATGTGGTTTGATAACGTGTCAAAAGGAATGTTTCCACCTGCTATACAGGAGAGGAAAAGTTGATCTTTCACTTGATACCTGAGAATAACTTTTGATAAAAGTTTGGTCCAATGAAAGAGGACAGTCAAGGTGAGATTTTCGGTAATAACCAAATCCAATCCAAGACAGTTTTTTGAAAGGGTGAGTCCAAAGTACAGATCAGAGTTTTGACAAAGGCGAACCACAAAGAACCTGTTTAAAATGTGATAAAGTTCAGGAAACTGGACTTTAGTATATGGAAGGAAAAACCACAAAACGTTTTGAATGGTGAATTCCAATGTACAAGTAATCTTGAGGATTTACAGAGATTAGACAGAGTTTTCAAAACACTAGAAAATCTGTAAAAGAAATCCTAAAAAACAACTGAAAGCTCCGATGGTGAAAGCATCGGAGCTTTTTGTATGCCCCAAAGACTTCTCTCTAAGATTTTAAATTTCAAAAAAGGACCATGCTGCGGTGTTTTCCGCTCCATGGTCCTTTTTCCAAAAGTTCTCTTTCTGTTTACAGAAGTTTCCGGAACAGTTCCGCGATCTCTTCCACGCTGGTATCGCGCGGGTTTCCAGGGCGGCAAGCATCCGCATATGCGCTTTCCGCGAGGAATTGAACATCTTCTTCCTTCAAAATACCCTTCAGGTCAGCAGGAATACCGACATCCTTGCTCAGCTGGCGTACCGCGTCACAGGCAGCTTTCCGGTATTCTTCCTGGCTCATGGATTCTGTGCCTTCCACACCCATCGCTTTTGCAATGTCGCGATATTTTTCACCGGTGCAGCAAGCGTTGTATTCCATGATGGTGGGCAGCAAGATCGCATTAGCAACACCGTGTGGGGTGTCGTAGAGTGCGCCAAGACCATGCGCCATGCTGTGAACAATACCGAGCCCAACATTGGAGAATCCCATGCCGGCAACATATTGCGCCAAAGCCATCCCGTCGCGTCCTTCCGGGGTGTTGGCCACAGCGCCGCGCAGATGCTGAGAAATCAGTTCGATTGCGCGGAGATGGAACATATCTGTCATTTCCCAAGCGCCTTTGGTGATGTACCCTTCAATCGCGTGGGTCAATGCATCCATACCGGTAGCAGCGGTAAGGCCCTTTGGCATGCTGCTCATCATGTCCGGATCAATGACGGCGACTTCTGGAATATCGTGTGTATCTACGCAGACAAATTTCCGCTTTTTCTCAACATCAGTGATAACGTAGTTGATGGTAACTTCTGCAGCTGTGCCGGCAGTGGTCGGTACAGCGATCGTGAACACTGCGTGATTCTTGGTGGGAGCAACACCTTCCAGGCTGCGTACATCTGCAAACTCCGGATTGTTGATGATAATTCCGATCGCCTTTGCAGTATCCATGGAAGATCCGCCGCCAATCGCGACGATACAATCAACGCCAGCATCCTGATAAGCCTTTACGCCGGTCTGAACGTTTTCGATAGTGGGGTTAGGCTTGATCTCGTCGTAGATGACATAAGGAATCCCTGCGTCATCCAGGATATCGGTGACTTTTTTAGTGACACCAAATTTGATCAGATCAGGGTCAGAACATACAAATGCTTTTTGAAATCCACGGGCTTTAATTTCGTTGGCGATTTCATTGATCGCCCCTTTTCCATGATAGGAAATGGTATTCAATACAATGCGATTGGCCATGGGAAACATCTCCTTTTCACTTTTTCCATTCTTTTGCGGAAGAAAATTAGTGAGGAAATACTATTCTTCCGGATCACTTCTATTATAACGCGTACCTTTAGAAAATCCATACACTTTTTATGAATAAAAGTAAAAAAATTTAATGACATTTGAAAAGAAAATTTGAAAAAAAGAGGAATTTCGGAAGAAATATTGTTTGACATTTCTGTTTATCGGAAGCATAATTAAATTAAGCCGTAAAGAAGGGAATTGCCCGCGGCCGGAATGTGAGGAAAGGGAAGGATTTGTAAATGAGTCAGACGATACCGATTTGGAAACCGGAAGAATACCAGTACCCGTCGGCAGGAGGATTTCTGCCGACCTTAACGCCATACTTGTGGGATGATGACGAAGTGAGACCGGCAGTGATTGTCGTTCCGGGAGGAGCCTATTGTTTTGTTTCGTCCTCAGAAGGACAGATAGTTGCAGAAACGTTCCGCAAGATGGGATACCAGGCATTTGTTCTGGTTTATACGACAAATCCGGCATTCCGGACGCCTCTTCGCTGGCAGCCTTTGAACGATTTGGCACGTGCGGTGCGCATAGTCCGGGAACACGCGCAGGAATGGCATGTAGACCCGCATAAAGTGGCGGCATGCGGCTTTTCTGCGGGAGGACATCTGGTGGGAAGTCTGGCCGTGTATTTTGACCGTCCGGAGATTTTGCCAAGTGATACCCCATGCCGGTTAGATGCGGCAATTTTGTCTTACCCTGTGTTGACTTTTGGAGAATACACCCACAGGGATACCCGGCATGCGCTGATTGGCGAACCGTATTCGGAAGAAGATGCCGAAACGATGAGCCTGGAAAAACAGGTGACGGAAAAGACATCCCCATGCTTCTTGTGGCATACCAGAAATGACGAAAGTGTACCGGTACAAAACAGCCTGTTTTTTGAAAAAGAGCTGTTGGAGCATGGAGTAAACCATGCGATGTACATTTTCCCGCGGGGAAGGCACGGATTATCTTTGTCGAATGAAGACTGGGCGCAGGAGACCCTGGAGGAGCAAGAGACCGAGGTGCAATATTTTCTGGAAGTAGAAAGAGCGTTGCAGGAAGGTACGTTTGCGACCCTAGTACCACAGATCACAGTCCCGGAAGACGCTAAATATGACGCGATCCGTGAAGCCTGGAGGGAACAGCGCAAGCTGGACATCTCTACCCGGACATCGGATCAATGGATTTCGTTGTGGCCGGAACTTGCTAATGGATTCTTGCATGATGTGTTTAAAATTTGAAATAGGATGACTGAGAAAGAAGAACGGCCGGCTTCTGCGGGGGACAGCCGTTTGTTTTTGATGTGACATTGTCACAGGAGAAGTTTGCATATTTGTGCAGGAGAGGGTAATATAGTGATAAGAGGTGATCAAAATGCAGGAAAGACAATATGATGTTTTCGTGATAGGCGGAGGTCCGGCGGGCTATACAGCAGCGTTGTATTGCGCGCGAGCAGGGCTGCATGTAGCAGTGATAGAGAAGATGGCGCCGGGCGGCCAGATGAGCACAACAGAACGGGTAGATAATTATCCGGGGTTCCCGGAAGGGGTAGAAGGCTTTTCGCTGGCGATGGAAATGCAGAAACAGGCAGAACGGTTTGGAGCGGAAAGTATTTTTGATGAAGTAAATTCGGTAGAATTGGAAGGACCGGAAAAGAAAATTCACGCATCGCAAGGGGAGTATACAGCGAAAGCAGTGATCGTGGCGACAGGTGCATCTCCGCGGGAGCTAGGAGTTTCCGGGGAACGGGAGCTGCGAGGAAAAGGAGTTTCGTACTGTGCAACTTGCGACGGCGCTTTTTTCCGGGGAAAAGAGACCGTGGTAGTTGGCGGAGGCGATACGGCGGCAGCGGATGCAGTGTTTTTGGCAAAACTTTGCAAAAAGGTGACGTTGATCCATCGGCGTGATAAACTGCGTGCGTCGATGGCTTATGCAAAGCCTCTGCGGGAAGCTGGAAATGTAGAATTTGCCTGGGATTCGGTTGTGGAAGAAATCGAACAGCAAGGCGGACTGGTGAGCGGGGTAAAGATTCGGAATGTCAAGACCGGAGAGATCCGTCAAATTTCCTGCGAAGGGATTTTTATTGCTGTGGGGAACCTGCCGAATACCTCGCTGTTCCCGGATAGTATCAAGACCCAGGGCGGATACCTGGATGCGGGGGAAGATACACGGACGAAAATTGCGGGAGTTTTTGCAGCAGGCGATGTGAGGAGGAAGCCTTTGCGGCAGGTAGTCACTGCGGCTGCGGATGGAGCAGTGGCGTCGTATATGGCGGAAGAATATCTTCAGACTGGCCTGGCATAAGACCTGGAAGAGAATAGAAAGAACAAAACAGTAATAGAGACAGGGCCGAGGGAAGCGGAAAGAAAACCGCTTTCTCCGGTCCTGTTTTTGTTAGGGAAAAAGGTACCTTTGTCCGCAAAACCGCATATTGTGGTATGGGATAAGCCTTATGAATGAGGGGCACTGGAAATAGCAGAGCCCATGAAAGAGAGGAGCGTTTTGAATGTATGAAGAAATGATGGAAGGGCAATCCTGTAAAATCACAGAGATCATTACGCCGTTACCGGCAAACCCGGTGGTTGCGATGGCGTATGTACCGTACCAGAAATATGGAGAGGTTTATGCAGCGGAGAAAGGGTTGGAGACTGGGACAATTTTCCCGGAGCTGGATAAACCATTCCTGGGCGCAGGGAGGGGAGCCAAATGACAGAACAAAGCCGGCTGTTGAAAAAGATCAGCGCATACAAATTCTCGGCATGGGAGCTGCACATATTTCTGGACACCCATCCGGACAACTGTGAAGCGGCGAAGAAGCTCGAGAGAACGAGGAAAATGGTAGCGGAACTGACGGCACAATACGAGGCAAAATACGGGCCGATTGCGGAGACAAACGAGCAGACAAGCCGATGGGCCTGGATTACGGGACCGTGGCCATGGGAAAACGGGACAGAGGAGGACGATGACTGATGTGGACCTATGAAAAGCGTTTGCAGTATCCCGTCAAGATAAAAACGCCGAACGCAGCGTTAGCGAAGCTGATTGCGACACAGTATGGCGGACCGAATGGGGAATTAGGAGCATCGCTTCGTTATCTAAGCCAGCGGTATACAATGCCGTATCCGGAGCTGAAAGCGATTCTGACGGATATCGGCACCGAAGAACTGGCGCATTTGGAAATGGTCAGCGCGATCGTTTACCAGTTGACAAGGAACCTGACGCCGGAACAAATCAAGGCAGCGGGCTATGATGCCTACTTTGTCGATCATACAACGGGCATCTATCCGGTGGACGCGAGCGGCACACCATTCAATGCGCAAGGATTCGCGGTAGCGGGGGATACGTTGGCGGACCTGCATGAGGATCTGGCAGCAGAACAGAAAGCACGTACAACGTATGATAATATTTTGCGTTACGCCGATGACCCGGATGTACGGGATGCGATTAAGTTCCTGCGGCAAAGGGAAGTTGTGCATTACCAGCGTTTTGGCGAAGGATTGCGTATTGCGACAGATAAAATGGATGAAAAGAATTTCTATGCGTTCAATCCACAATTTGACAGGAAAACAAGAAAATAAACGGAAACAGACGGCGGAAAAGGTTTGACAAGCAAAAAGGAAAAGCTTACAATAAAAGCTCCAGAAAAAGGAGGTTGTAAAAATGGAAGGATTAGAAGAACTGAAAAAGGTCTTGGAAGACCCCAAGACACCGGAACAGAAGAAAATCGGATGGGCAGCTTTTGTGGAAGGGCCGGTAACGAACTTTTTTACAGAGCACCAGTTGGAAAAAATGACATTGGAAGACGGGTGCGGGAATAAAGCAAAGCTGGCAAAGACAAAAGATAACGGGATCAAGATTGAATATACTTCAACGATCACGCTGTAAATAAGGAGAAAAGGAGGCTGCTGCTGATGGGCAATGTGCTTATCGGCAGCAGCCTTTGGTGTAAGGGAAAAGATACGACATTGAGGTGGACTGGGGGATTGTTTTGGGGAGAAGCTTGAAAAATTTGAGTTCCTTTTTCTCGTCCCAGGTTTTCCAGTCATGAACAGGCTTTCCAGACCGTATATTTGATAAAGAACCTTCCGCCGTCCGGAAAGTGTTGAACGTATCAAAGGGGTTGATGGATTTTGGATTGGCAAAGCCTGTCAAGAGAGGAATGCGTCCGCCGGCTGCGTACGGATGCCCGTCGCGGATTATCAAGACGGCAAGCACGGGATCAGTTAGCAAAGTCAGGACGCAACGAGTTAACACAGAAAAAGAAAAAAAGCCTGTTTGTCAGATTCCTGATGCAGTTTTCCGATTTTATGGTGATCATCCTGTTGATTGCAGCAGGGATTTCGTTCGCAACATCTTATTGGCTGCAAGATGGCGACGACTTGGATTCCATCATTATTCTGGGAATTGTTGTGATTAATGCGGTAATTGGGCTCATTCAGGAAAGCCGGGCGGAGAAGGCGATTGAAGCGTTGCGGAAGCTGTCGTCGCCGGAAAGCCGGGTGATCCGTGATGGGGAACAAAAAATGATTCCTTCCTCAGAACTGGTGCCTGGAGATATCGTGTTGCTGTCCGCAGGGGATTTGATCCCGGCGGATATCCGGATACTGGAAGCACATAATTTAAAGGCAGAAGAGTCTGCTTTGACTGGGGAATCCACTCCGGTGGAAAAAGAAGCAGAAGCAGTGTTTTCGATCGATACCCCATTAGGTGACCGGCGCAATATGCTGTTTGCTTCCGGGAGTATTTCCGTTGGACGGGGAGCCGGCGTCGTGGTTGGAACGGGCATGGATACCCAGGTGGGACGCATCGCGCATATGATCGACCGGGAAAGTTCCCCGCAGACTCCACTGCAAAACAAACTGGCCAGAACCGGGAAAATTTTGGGAATTGGCGCGTTGGCAATCTGCCTGGTAATTTTTGTGTTGGGACTTTTCCAGAATATGCCGCCGTTGGAAATGTTTATGATTTCCATCAGCCTGGCGGTAGCAGCTATCCCAGAAGGACTTCCTGCTGTGGTAACGATCGTGCTGGCAATGGGAGTGCGCCGTATGGCCCGCGCCAGGGCCATCGTCCGGAAACTTCCGGCAGTGGAGACTTTAGGCAGTGCGAATGTAATTTGTTCCGATAAAACGGGGACGCTTACACAAAACCGTATGACGGTGACAGAAACGGCAAGTATTGACGGAATACTGGAACGTGGAAGCTCGGAATTTGCAGAGTTGATGAATTTAGCAGCATTGTGCGCCAATTGCAGTATCGTGCACGGGAAAGTGAGCGGAGACCCAACAGAAACAGCAATTGTAGCGGCAGCGCCTGGTTCCAAACAGGAGTTGGAACAGCGATATCCGAGGGTGGCGGAAATCCCGTTCACATCGTCGCGGAAGATGATGACGACCATACATCGGGCTGGCGGAAAATACCGGGTAATCACAAAAGGCGCGCCGGACCTGCTGTTGGACCGCTGTGCATGGTATCATAGCAAACAGGGTGTCAAGAAATTGACGCCGGAAGCAAAACGATCTTTATTACGCCGGAACGAAGGAATGGCAGCAAAAGCACTGCGGGTGTTGGGCGTTGCCTACCAGGATGCGGCACAGATGCCGCAGGGCAACGAAGCGGAATCGGGATTGATTTTTTA
>CALWKP010000054.1 GCA_944381295.1 uncultured Clostridia bacterium
TCGATTCCTTCACTTAGTGCATTTGGTAAAACAATTTCGTCCCAATCATAAATCGTATGGCCCCAGAATTCAAGATTCCAAGCCTTATTTAAAGCTTCCAGAGTCTGATATTTTTCCTTTAACCAAACTCTGAATGCTTTTTCACAGGTCTCACAGTAGCATTCTCCGCCATACTCGTTGTTGATATGCCAGCAAACAATATGTGGATTATTCCCATACCTTTCAGCCAATTTACCAGCCAGACGACCAGCAAAATGTTGATAAACTAGACTGTTTGGGCAGGCATTATGACGTTGTCCAAATTTGTGATGGCGACCTTCATAGTCGGTGCGTGCTACTTCAGGATAACGTTTCACCATCCAAGCAGGAAGGGCGGCGGTAGAGGTTGCTAAAACAATATGAAAGTTTGCATCGCTAAGCATCTGGATAATTTCATCCAATTCCGTAAAGTCATAAATTTCTTCAGAAGGTTGAATTTTTGCCCAAGAAAACACATTAACGGTGGCGCTGTTGATTCTTGCATCTTGGAACATATGGAGATCTTCCGTCCAGATTTCTTTAGGCCATTGATTTGGATTGTAATCTCCGCCATACAAAATACAGTCAATTCTTTTTTCCATACAACACACCTCATTCAAAATAATAAAAAGAAAAAGAACAATCAAGGGATTTGTCCAGAAATAATGGAAAATTAAAATTTTGAGATGACTTTATTATACTTCCGCTTGAAAAAGAATGGTATAATATGTTAGGCTAAAATATATGAAATTTCGAAACGGGTGAAAAGCAGATGCCGATCTATTTTAATTTGTCTTCTCATCAATTACCTTTAAAGTTAGCCAGCATAGGAAACCGATGGGATCAAGAGCCTATTTCGAGGCCCAAAGGCTATCCTTTATATCATTGGTTGCAAACAGAAAAGGGAAAGGGGCAGATTATTGTAAATGGAAAAGCAGTGGAATTGGGAGAAGGAGAGGGAATTCTGCTTGCGCCATTTATTCCACACAGTTACTGTAGAACAGGAAAACAGTGGATCACTGCTTTTGTTACTTTTAGTGGAACGTTAGAACCGGAAATTCAGAAAATCACAGGGAAATCCCCGGTTATTTTGAGTAATGCACAAACAGGCCAAAAGTTAGGAAGATGGATAGAAAAAATCATAGCAGAATATGAAAATCAGCAGCTTGACGCGATGAGACTTTCGGTAGGCTGTTATGAGTTTTTAATGCAATTAGCAGAAAATCAATCCTATCATGTTCCATCAGATTCGTTATATCGGCAATATGTGGAACCAATTATCCGAGAAATTGAAACAAATTTTGATCAAGAATTAACGGTTGGAAGTTTGGCAGTTTCTGTCTATGTAACACCACAATACCTTTCCAGATTATTTCAAAGATTTGTAGGATGTTCTGTATACACTTATCTTACAAATTATCGGATCAAACGGGCCCGAGAACTACTAGTGAGTCATCCGGAATGTGATGTTCAGCAAATTGCTGTAAAGGTAGGGTATCATGATGTTAGTCATTTCATTGCAGTATTCAAAAAAATGACAGGATATACCCCGCTCAACTTCCGAAAGTTATTTTAAAGCAGGGTAGAGGGACAAAAGCAAAAAAATCTTAGAATAACGAGCAAAGGTAGGAAATTTTATGAAAGTATTGTTAGCAGGATTTGAGCCCTTTGGAGGAGAAACAATGAATCCAGCATGGGAGGCAATTCAAAGATTACCAAAAGAAATTTTAGGAGCACAACTTTTCAAGATTCAAATTCCAGTTTCCGGACAAAGAGCTTTGGAAAAAATTTATCAAATGATGAAAGAAGAACATCCAGAAATTGTGATAGCAATCGGTCAGGCTGGTGGACGGTATGGTGTTACCCCAGAACGCGTAGCTTTAAATATTGACGATTATGGGATTCCAGACAACGAGGGAAACCAGCCCGTAGACGCAACAATATTTGCGGATGGTGCACCGGCGTATTTCTCAAATCTTCCAGTAAAAGACATGGTGCAAGCAATTCGAGATGCGGGATATCCTGCATCGCTGTCCAATTCTGCTGGAACATATGTGTGTAACCATGTCATGTTTGGAATTTTGTATTATTTGGAAAAGGAATTTCCGGATACTGGTGGAGGCTTTATCCATGTACCATATGCAGCTTGCCAAGTGGTGCAAAAATCCAATACCCCTTCTATGTCATTATTGGATATCGCATCAGCTATAGAAGCAGCAGTTCGAGCGGCAATTTTACAAAAGAAAAAGAGCCTATGATTTCCGGTCAGTATAGATTCGTTGTTTGGTAGAATGGAATATCACTTACCAGAACAATATAAAATCAAAGAATTGAGGGCATTTTTGTTTCATCAAATTTTCTCTTTATAGGAAGTCTATCTTATTGATATTCCTTTTTAAATGGACTATAATTTGCTTATAAGGAGGTAGTTTATATGCTTACTATCTTTGGAAAAACTGGGAACGTAGAAGTTTCGGAAACCCCACGTATCGTTCTAAGAGCAATCAAAGAATCTAAAATTCCACTTGGGCTAATAGGTTTAAGCGGTTCCGGAAAGTCGATTCTTCTCGATCAGCTAAAATTTGACGTTGACGAGATCATGGTGATTCATGATGAAGAAAAATCTGCGATTACTAGATTGATTACGCAAATTGCTGAGGGAAAACAGATTTACTATACGCTTAATGCGGATAGTAATCATAAGTCGATTGAAAAACTATTCTATTATGTTGGGTTAATTGATGAAGAAACAGAGCGAAAGGCATTTACTCAGCCCATAGCGCTTGTTCATATGGTAAAAACAACGCTCAAAACAAAGATTATTGAGAAAATTTCTCTATATCCGGACGGGTTTGGAACAGATCCTTCACATATTGCATCCTACGAATGCTTATATCGTTTACATTTTAATTCTCCCAGTAGCTATGGGGTCACTTGCGTTGATACTTCAGAAGTTGTCTCTCCTCCTTCTGATCGTTTGTGCAAGATGCTTCCTGCATTGGAGTCGTTAAAAAAGTTATAATTTGTGATGTTTTTATCCCCTTGCGCTTGCGTGAGGGGATATTTTATCATGCATATTGAGGGATAATGGAAAAGTTTTACATATAAAAATAAAAAGAAAATTCTTATCAAAGAACAAGAAGCAACCCAATGATAGGGCTGCTTCTTGCTTATAACTAGATTTAAAAAGTAATTGTATGAGGAGCGTTTGTAAAGGAAGAAAAAGTTGCGGTTCCATGTTCTAAAGCAAAGATCTGTGTATTTCCGTCTCCTGCTTGATACATTTTTTGCAGAGATGGATAGGCGGCTAACATATGTTCTTGAGCTTCTATCCGAGGATCTTCTACGGCTGTGGCAGCTACACGCAGCCAACATTCTCCATCAAAAGCACAGATTTCTATTTTAGGTTTTTTTAGGATTTGTTTGGAAACATCTTTCACCTTTCCAGTTTGGATGGTGAGCCGCCCGTCAAACAGGTCAATGGTACCAAAAGGCCGTACACGCGCCTGATCGCCTTCCAGTGTGGCTAAATAATAGGTACCACATTTTTTAAGAAAATCATAAATTTCCTGCATGATAAGAACCTCCTTGTATTTTGTATTTTTTATTATATCACAAAATACAAATACAACTGTTTCGGTGTGAAGAAAAAAACTGTAATTATAAAATTTTTTTCAATAAAAAATAAAATCCATGCAATATTTTGAGGGGGAAATTTGTTATAAACAATGTTGGGATTTTTTTACCGTTAATAGCGGTAAATGTCTATCGGCAAGAAACTTGGGAAAGAGGGAAAATACCGATTTCCTGTTGATGCGGGTGGATTGCCGAGAAGAAAACTGGCTGCAAAATCCCATAGATACGGGCGAGGGGATACCAGGAAGCGAAAGGTAGCAGCGCTTCTTTGTTCCCCTTCTTTCTTTTTGGGTGGGTTGTAAAATAAGAGGTTGTACGGTACAATAATTTCGTATGCCAATGAAAAACGAAGTTTTTTGAGTGCTAAGAAATCATTGTGGTGGAGAAAAAAGAAAAAAGTAGCGGTAAATAATAGAGACGATTGTCGAGAAAGAGAGCGCCTAATTAGTTTGCGGGCGAAATTTGTTGAATTATAAATGGTTTTGGAAGATAGATTTGGGAGTGTGTGGTGGAAAATGCAGAAATTTGAGGCACGAAAGGAAAAACGTATGGGAAAAATGTTTCGTTCTTTACTCGGAATGGCAATGGCAGTGCTTTTGATGTTTCCAGGCGTTCCAGTAAGAGCAGCGCAAACAGCAGTCACAACGGATGGCTTAAATTTGCGCAGTGGCCCAGGAAGTTCTTATAGTGTAATTACAGTGTTGTCTTCCGGAACACAATTGACGGTTTTGGATGCAAGCAATAAGGAATGGATTAAAGTAAGGACTTCGGATGGAAAAGAAGGATATTGCAGCAGCGAATACTTGAAATTGTCATCAACGTCTTCTGCATCGACCACATCAACTACTTCCACGACTTCGTTGGGAACAGCAACTGTAAAAGAGTCCTTGAATCTCCGCACAGGCCCAGGAAGTAGTTATAGTATTGTTCGGGTACTATCTGCGGGCACACAACTAAGTGTGTTGGATAAAAGCAATTCTGCGTGGACAAAGGTAAGGACTTCGGATGGAAAAGAAGGATATTGCAGTAGTGAATATCTTAATTTTAGTACAACATCAAGCAGTTCTTCAGGAAGCAGTTCAAGCAGTGGGACAAGTGGAAGTTCCTCCGCACAAGGAACCTTAACGTTGGATACTCGGGCATATACAATGCCGCCGAAAGGAATTTATGATTTTCGTGCTTCCTTGACTGGAAACCTGAAACAGTCGGATTTAAAAGTAAGTTCGTCACGTACCGGAATAGCGACAGTGCAACAGGTACCTGGTACGGATAAATATCGGGTAACGGCAGTAAGTACTGGTACTTGTTATATCGTTGCAGAAATCGCTGGTTATCACGCATCTATTCAGATCAATGTTGTAGAGGGCGTAACACCGTTTGGGGATTCGCAGCGATCCATTACAGTAATTGGCGGAGATTCCACGAGCAGCGGCTCTTCGGGAAGCAGCGGTTCATCTTCAGGGAGCGGATCTTCCAGCGGAAGCGGCGGGAGTTCTTCAGCACAAGGAACCTTGACCTTGGATACTCGGGCATATACAATGCCGCCGAAGGGAATTTATTATTTCCGTGCTTCATTGACCGGAAACCTGAAACAATCAGATTTGAAAGTGAGTTCGTCGCGTACCGGGATAGCGACAGTACAGCAGGTGCCTGGTACCGATAAATACCGGATAACAGCCATAAGCCCTGGAACCTGCTATGTAGTTGCAGAAATCGCTGGTTATCATGCCTCTATCCAGGTAAATGTAGTAGAAGGGGTAACACCGTTCGGGGATTCGCAGCGGTCGATCACCGTGATCGGTGGGGATTCTTCGGGCAGCAGTTCTTCGGGCAGCGGGTCTGGCGGAGGGTCTTCCTCCATTATCGCGCTGGATAAAACTTCCTACACTTTCAGCAAAGCGGGAGATAGTTTCCAGTTGAAAGCCAGCGGTGTGGCGAGTGGAACGACCCCAACGGCATCTTCTTCCAATACTTCGGTAGCAACTGTTAGTTATGTCAAGAATGATGGAGCTGGAAATTATTATTATGAAGTAAAAGCGGTTGGCCAGGGAAGCGCGACGATAAGCGTGACAGCAGGCAGTGTAACTGCAAATATGTCAGTAACAGTATCGGGAAGTTCTTCTGGCGGAACATCCAGCGGAAGTTCTTCGGGGAGCAGTTCTGCAACAAGAGCAAGGGTTACTACGGCATTGAATCTTAGAAGCGGGCCAGGAACAAACTATTCCAAGCTGGCAACCTTAACCACGGGAACGATCCTCACTGTTCTGGATACTTCCAATTCGGAATGGACGAAAGTGCAAACCTCTGGAGGGACAACAGGATATGTCAGCACAGAATACATTCAGTTCCTGGAGGATGGTGATACAGGAGACAGCACGGGAGTGGTAACACTTTCCCATACTTCTGGGACAATTCCACAGGGCAAGACATTTTATATCAAGACAACGGCAGCACTGTCAGGAGGGGTTGTCTGGAGTTCCAGCAATACTTCCGTGGCGACGGTAAGCAATGGATATATTTATGCAGTTTCTCCCGGCACGGCGACGATTACTGCATCTGATACCAGTGGAACGCATAAAGCAGTATGCAATGTAACTGTTACCGCTGCAGAACCTGTAAAAACAGCTTATACATCCCCAAATATTGCTTCGGTGGGTTCTGCCGTAGAATTGGTGGCAGTTACTGATGATACGCGTGACAGCGTACGGTTTGTAGTGAATATGAACGATGGATCGACCAAGACTCTGGATGTTTCCAATTACACTTCGGAAGTGTCCACGAGTTCAGGCCTGGCGACCAATTCAACCCGTGTATGGCGAACGACGATTACATTCAGTAAGCCGGGAACATATACTGTACAGGTGTATTCGTCACAGAATGGAAAAATGAGTTCTACGGGAGTTACTACAACGAGTTTTGTAGTTTCCTCGCAGAGTTTCACAGAGACAACAACGGAACAACGCAGAGTAAGCGATCAGATGCTGACAATCATGGGAAAATGGGAAGGATACAGTGCAGCAGTATATCCGGATACGATGGCATATGGGATTCCAACCATTGGTTATGGTCAAACATACAGTGCAGGGGCAATGTTCTATAATAACATCACAAAAACAGAGGCTTGGTCACTGTTGTTGAATACCGTAAATAACAGCTATACAAGTGAGGTCAATAAATTTATTGCCAATAATAATCTTCGTGTGAATCAGCAGCAGTTTGACGCAATGATCAGTTTTTCGCACAATGTAGGGACGGCTTATTGGAACGGTACAGCTGCATTCGACGCGAAAGAAATCATTCTCAACGCAGCAGTACCACCGACAATTCCGACTGGAGGAAGTTTACCAGCCTCTCTGACAAGTGAAGCGACCTTGTACAGTTCTCCAAGTTTTGATAGTATGGAACAAGGCGAATTGATGAAAGGACTTTCTGTTGAGGTGCTTGTGACGGATTACTCCGGGGGAACCAATAATGGCTGGTATCAAATTCGGACGTCAGCAGGAGTGACTGGATGGGTAAGGTCCGGATATGTAAGATTTGCGTCTTCGGTAAGTGTCGTGCGCGATTTGAATTACGTGGATGCTTGGGCATTTGGTTCTGAGTGGTTGGCATGGCACCATGCAGGCGGAAAGTGTTGGGCTGGATTAGTGTATCGCCGCCTTGGAGAAGCAAAAATATTCTCTTATGGGAATTATACAGAGGCTGACCCGACAAATTCTCTGAGGAAACATAATACTTATGGATATGAATATCCGGATTGTGCCAAGCAATTTGAAGCTTGAAACCTGATAGAAAGACGGACATAAACTATAAAAAGGGATGCTGCAACAATCGTGATGATATGTTGCAGCATCCCTTTTTAAGAACGCTTGGACCAATATTTCCGGTCCAGGCTGTGATATTGAATTGTTTCGGCAATGTGCGACGCTTCGATTTGCGGACTGCTATCAAGATCAGCGATGGTCCGTGCGACTTTTAGGACCCGACTGATCGCTCTGGCAGAGAGTCCAAGTTTATCAAAAGCATTGTGCAAAAGAGTATCTGCCGACGATGTCATCATGCAAACATCCTGCAAGATAGATTCTGGAATCCTTGCATTACAAGTAATAGAAGTTCCGGCATAACGCTTCTGCTGCAACTTCCGAGCTGCATTAACACGTTCTTTGATTTGAGCAGAACTTTCTTCTTTTTTGGAGGAAATAAGATCTTCATATTCCACAGGGGGAACTTCTACATGAAGGTCCAGTCGGTCGAGCATGGGACCTGAAATTTTGCCGAGATAACGGGAAACGGCAGCAGGCGAACAAGTGCAGGACTTGGTAGGATGTCCTAAAAAACCGCAAGGACAAGGATTCATGGCAGCAACCAACATCAGGGAGCAAGGATAAGTGACTTTTCCTCTGGCACGGGAAATGGTCACAGTACCGTCTTCCAGAGGCTGACGGAGGACTTCCATGGCGGTACGGCTGAATTCAGGAAATTCATCAAGGAAAAGGACGCCGTTATGTGCCAGAGAGATTTCCCCGGGCTTCAAATCAAGTCCTCCGCCACAAAGCCCTGCCGGCGATACGGTGTGGTGAGGTGCACGGAATGGACGGGTGTGAATCAATGGAGAATCAGCAGGAAGGTCACCGCTGATAGAATATAATTGAGTGGTCTGCACCATTTCTTCGAAAGTCATATCTGGCAGGATGGAAGGGAGCCGTTTGGCGAGCATACTTTTTCCGGAACCAGGAGGACCGATGAGGAGAAGATTGTGTCCACCACTGGCGGCGATTTCCATCGCACGTTTGGCTTCCTGTTGGCCTTTGACTTCAGAAAAATCAGGAAGACCAAAAGTAGATGGAGAGGAAGGAAAATAGGGAGGACAGACGGGAAGAAGGAATTTTCCAGTTAAGTGAGCGATCAGTTGCGATAATGAGGAAGCGGGGTATACCCGGATATCTCGCACAACGGAACCCTCCGCTGCGTTACCGGAAGGAATGAATAGATCTGTAAATCCAAGCCTTTTAGCTGCAAGGACCATAGGAAGGACGCCTTTGACTGGACGGATTTCTCCAGAAAGGGAAAGTTCTCCGAGAAAGGCGAAGGTTGCAGGTGGAGGGGAAAGTTGGCCGCTGGAAGCAAGGAGGGCGATTAAGATGGGAAGATCATAAAGAGGACTATCCTTTTTCTTATCAGCAGGGGCGAGATTGATGGTGATGTGGGAGAGAGGAACTTCAAATCCGGAATTTTTCAAGGCGGAGCGCACGCGATCCCGGGATTCTTTAACAGCCTGGCCAGGAAGTCCCACGATTTCAAAGGCGGGCATTCCACGGGAAAGGTCAGCTTCGACCTGAACGGAGAAAGCATCCATGCCGAAAAGGCCAAGACTGTAAACTCGAGAAACCATAGAAAGGACCTCCGAAGCGAAAATAATACCGAGAATATCAATATTATACAACTTATGGGGGGTAAGCGCAATTAATAATATACAAAAAGCAGCAAGATATTGTACGGTGTCGGCAGTTTTTTTGCAATTTTCATAAATTTCTGTTGACTTCCTACCATTCATCGGTTATGATGGATGTGTAATGAATGCGGCGCCATGGAGTGTAGAGAGATTTTGGGTATCGATTTAGCAAATTTTACGGATTTGGAATTGGCTCAGCGGGTCCGGGAGAAGGATGCGGATGCTTTTCTGGAGTTGACCCGCAGGTATTTAGGGCTGATCCGTGCAAAGGCAGCCCCTTTCCATATTTCAGCGATGGATGCGGATGATTTGTGCCAAGAGGGCCTTATGGGCCTGTTGAGCGCAGCGCTTACTTATCAGCAAGGCAAAATGGCAAGCTTCAGGACATATGCAGGAGTCTGCATAGCAAATTGTATCATTACTGCTTACCGAACAGCGGCGAGCAAAAAGAATTTACCACTGAATGATTTTATTTCGTTGAGTGGCGATAATGCGGAGTTACGTTTTATTTCAGAAAACAACTCCGACCCGGAATCCCTGTTGATCGATCAGGAGAACCTGCGGCTTGCAAAAAGCAGGATCGAACAGACTTTGTCTAAAATGGAACGTCAAGTTTTGTCATTATATCTAGGAGGATGCAGTTATCGGGAAATTGGGCAGACGCTCGGAATAACAGAAAAAGCAGTCGATAATGCAATACAAAGGATACGGCGAAAATTGAAGGATCATTTTAGGTCAAATAATATGCCCTGATAGCTTAGGTTAAGTAGAGCGTTGTGACACAAAGGCGGCGGTGCGAATCCGTCTACGGGCAAATATCTTTATTTCAAAGCGAGGTAAATCAAATGTACGAAGACAAGACTCTCATCTGTAAGGAATGTGGCGCTGAATTTGTATTCACTGCCGGCGAGCAGGAGTTCTATGCATCCAAAGGCTTCGTGAACGAACCACAGCGTTGCAAGGCCTGCCGTGACGCACGCAAGAATGCGGCGAAGCCGGAACGTGAGATGTATACTGCGGTTTGTGCGGCATGCGGCAAAGAGGCGAAAGTACCGTTCAAGCCCCGTGAGGATCGTCCGGTATATTGCAGCGAATGCTTTGCAAAGATGAGAGAAGAATAAGTTTTTATAGATTGTTCCTATGGAATCCTTATTCGGACAAAACGCCTTGGGGAGAAATCCCCAAGGCGTTTAATTTTGTGGAAACGTGGGAAACTACTTGCAAAGAACCGGAGTGGGTATTATAATAAAACCAACGATGAAATTTATTGATATTGGAGGATGAAATCAATGGCGTCAGTAACAAAAGATACCATTATCGGAGATATTTTGGATATGGATAACAGTACCGCGCCGTACTTTTTAGAGATGGGGATGCATTGTTTAGGATGTCCGTCGTCTCGCGGCGAGACTTTGGAGCAGGCATGCCTGGTGCATGGGGTCAGCGTGGACGAGCTGGTGAAAAAGCTGAACGAGCATATGGCAGGAAAATAACCGGCTGATAAAATCGCGAAAAGCCGCCTGGCAAGGGGATTTTGCCGGGCGGCTTTCAATATGGCGGAAAAAGGGGCCTGCGCCCGGAATGTGAGGGAATCATGAACCGACCAATGTTTCGGCTTGACCCGCGCCTGGAACTCTGTGCGTCGTTTGTGCGCGAAGGATGCAGGCTGGCGGATATCGGGACAGATCATGCATATCTGCCCGTATGGCTGTTAAAAAAAGAAAAAATTTCGTATGCCATTGCGGCGGATATTCATTTGGGGCCGCTGCGCCGTGCAGAAAAGAACATACGGAAATATCATGTAGAAGAAAAAGTGTCGATACGGCTTTCCGATGGATTGGAAACAGTGTTTCCCATAGAAGTGGATGATATTGTGATCGCGGGCATGGGAGGCGAGACAATTGCAAAAATTATAGCGGAGGCGCCCTGGCTGAAAGATGAAAAGAAGCATTTGATCCTTCAGCCAATGACATCGGCAGAAGATTTGCGGCGGTATCTGAAAGAGAACGGCTTTAGCGTACAAGAAGAAAGAGCGGCTTGTGATAGCGGTCATTGTTATACAGCTATGCTGGCCTGGTATGATCCGAAAAATCTGCCGCAGGGAAAGCTGTACGAATATGCAGGTTTGTTGGATGGTTCGACACCAGCGGGACGGGAGTACCTGTTAAAATGTGCGGAACGCCTGCAAAAGAAAGCGGATGGCTTGGAGCAGGCAGGGAACCAGGATAAGTCAAAAGAATATGGAACTTTAGCAAAGGCATTGAGAGAGCTTGCCGAAACAGAAGGAGGTTTGACAGAACCATGAGAAAGGTTGGGGAAATTTATTCCTATCTTGACGGATTTGCACCGTTTCATACGGCAATGGATTTTGATAATGCAGGCCTTTTGGTAGGCGATGCATCTATGGATGTAAATTCGGTGATCGTGTCTTTGGATATTACTCCGGAAGTTGTAAAAGAAGCCGCAGAAGCAGGTTGTGAGTTGATTATAAGCCATCATCCGGTGATCTTTCAGCCGTTAAAGCGTTTGAGCAGCCAATCAGTTCCCTATCTATTGGTGAAAAACGGGATTTCGGCAATTTGCGCACACACAAACCTTGATCTTGCGCAGGGTGGAGTGAATACCTGTCTTGCGGCAAGGCTTGGCCTGAAGAATATTCGGGGGCTGAAAGAAAACGGTGAAACCGGACTTTCAGAAGGGTTGGTTGGAGATCTACCGGAATCGATGTCCCCGGAAAGGTTTGCATCGATGGTGAAAGATTCTTTAGGCTGCGGCGGACTGAAATATGTCCCAGGAAAAACTCAGATAAACACAGTAGCGTTGTGTGGGGGAGCGGGCTCCTGCCTGCTATTTGATGCTGCTTCGGCCGGAGCGGACGCTCTGGTATCGGCAGATTCCAAACATCACGAGCTGTTGGCAGCGAAAGAGATCGGGGTCACTTTTGTAGATGCAGGTCATTTTTGTACGGAAGATGTGGTGATAGAACCGTTGACAGAGAAATTACGCGAAGAATTTCCGGACATATCCTTCCAGAAATCAGTGCGTATGAGTGACCCGGCAAAATATTTGTAATGGGAATGACGAGAGTAGGAGAGAACATATGGCGTTAGACGGAGCCTTTTTACGGCATATTAAAAAAGAAATAGAATCGCGGGCCCTGGGCGCCAGAGTAGATAAGATCTACCAGCCGAACCGTGAAGAAATGGTACTGCTTTTGAGGACCAGGACAGATTTGTTGAAGCTGTTGCTGTCGGCAAGGGCAAACAGCGCGCGGATTCATTTCACGCGCTTTGTGCCGGAAAACCCCAAAC
>CALWKP010000055.1 GCA_944381295.1 uncultured Clostridia bacterium
TTGGCTGGCGACGGCCCGGGACAATAGGAAAACGCCAACATTTTATATTCCTCAATAGCTCAGTCGGTAGAGCATGCGACTGTTAATCGCAGGGTCGTTGGTTCGAGCCCAACTTGGGGAGCCAGAAAACTACGGTCATGGTTTTGTTTCAGAATCGGTGGCCGTAGTTTTTTTATTTCTTGTGTATCAGGGACAAGGGAGGATCGATATGCCAGCAGACCGAATTCACGATTTTATTATTCTGGAACCTGCTCAAATTTCTTTGCTTTTTTCGCTGTTCGACCCTATGCTGACAGTGCTTGATTTTTCCCTGATCCGCGACAGCATGAGCAATACAGGCTATCGGGTAACGACAACAAAGGGAAACTATCTGCTGAAAGTTTACTCCAACACAACGGATAAAATCGAAACAGCAGTTTATCGGTATCTGCAAGGGAAAATAAATGTCCCGGAACTTTTCACTTATGACGGAAGTAAGCAGCGTTTTCCGTTTGCTTATATGATTCTGGAATTTCTCGATGGGGAAACCTTTGTTCATCGAGTACGAACATCATATCAATACCCGTCGGAAATGGCTTTTGAAGTTGGCAAAATGTGCGCAACGCTTCATGAAAAGAAATATCCGTACGATGCCTTATTGGACGAAAATTTGATGTTGTCGGAAAAGATTCCGGGTACCCGCAAAAAGATTCTGTACTTGCTCCAGGGGAAACCGGCAGAATCTTTCCGGTCGGAAACGGTTGTGCGGCTAAAAGAATTTATTGCAGAAAATAAAAGGTTATTTGACCGAATTGAAGAAGAAAGTTGTCTGTGCCATGGTGATTTTGGTTATGCCAATCTTATGGTTTCCGGCGAAAAGCTGTATCTGATCGACTTTGAATTTGCTTATTCCAGTAGTCGTTATGTGGATATTGGACGGTTTTTTCGGAAAAAAGGCGACGACATCCAGAAACTTATCCATCAGGAAGTTTATGATGCTTTTGCTCAGGGCTATCATTCCATTTCCTCTATCCCTCTGCCGAGTAATTGGCTAAAGCTGGCAAATTTGTGTGATATCAGTGCGCAGCTCTGCCTATTAAATTACGATCATATTCCCAAGGAGTGGCGGGAGGAAGTGGAGAACTCTATTTTGGACGCAATAAAACCCTAAACCGTTTTGCTGTAACACGTTTTTTATCACAGTCGTCCTCTCATCATATTGGGAAGGCGAAAGCATTTTTGCTTTCACCTTCCCTGATTGCTTATCCAGCAGAACCCGGCAACTTTGTCAACGACGGCGTCAGCCGTTTATTTTATCGTTGACAAGGTTACCGGGTTCTGCTACTTTTTTGATTGTTTTAGGAGTGAATCGGCTTGTAGGGGAGGCTGATATTCTATCATAACTCTGTCGTTCGCCTTAGTTTATTATAGGAAGGCTTTATGACAGAAAGAGCTTGTAAAATATGACCGGGCTGGTTGCTTAGCGGAATTTTTTATATCTATACAGCCCGGCTATTGGTGAAGATTTTCGCTTTTGGGCGAGCTAATTAAAAAAATCTGCTGTTTGTTACTAAGAGTTCTTTTCGAATTTTGCAGGGGAGAACAAAATCAAGACATTGTTTTTGCCATTATTCCACGTCCTGTAATGCGTCGTAGTCTTGTTCGCCGGTACGCACTTTGACGACTTTCGCGACATTATAAACAAAAATTTTGCCGTCCCCAATGTGCCCGGTATAGAGCGCTTTCGTGGCTGTATCAATAATTTTCTCTACAGGAATCTTGCATACGACGACTTCTACCTTTACCTTCGGGAGCAATGTCGCGTCTACTTCTGCACCACGGTATTTTTCCCCGCTGCCCTTCTGAATACCGCATCCCATGACCTGGGTGACGGTCATGCCGGTGACGCCGATCGCGTTGAGAGCTTCTTTCAGTACTTCAAACTTTGCCAGCTGAACGATCATAGCAACCTTGTGCATGCCGGAATCTAAGGCCGGAACCAACGGCGCCTCGCGCTCGACCCGTACTGCGGCAGCAATTTGCGCCGGACTTTCCTTGTCAATCTCCGGCTGACCCAGATCGGTATTTTCGTTCACCGACAGATCCGCATAGCTGGCGTCGTTGATGGCGAAACCGGCATAGGCACTGGTCAGTCCATGTTCGTGGATATCCAAACCGTCGATCTCTTCCTTTTCAGAAACACGGAGTCCGACTGCCAGGGCCCCCAGGCGCCATTGACACAGTGAACAGAGACCGCGCCAACCGGGTTGTCGATACGGGCGATACGGTCAAAAAATTCCACAGAAAATACACACAATACGCCGGCGACCAATCCGATGATCGCTGCACCGTAAAGATAAATACCAGCATTAACGCAATAAATGCAAAAAAGATAAATAGCACAAATAGGAACCCATCCATTTCCGTCCCCCCAATTTATCAAATATTATATACCGCTACCTTTCCGCTGTAAAGACGGAAGTTTTTTGGAAGACCAGTCATCCGAAAAGGAGCATGGGACATGCTCAGCAGAGAAGCCAATAGACAGAATTCAAAAGGTTGTTACCTGAACCGCGATGATGTCGGCATAGAGTTACCATTTTGTCTGGTGAACTGACGGGAATGAATGATGCACTCAATCAGGCGGAGATCTGTGGAGAAAATTTTGTGACTAGGAAATCAATCTAAAAATAGAATAATTGCTATTTTTTATATAAAAAACTATTCTTTATTGACAAATAAAACAAAATATGATACGCTTCCAATAGTTGCATATGCAACTATTGCGTACGCAACTATTTCGACTGTCTTTGTCATGAGGTGTGAGTTATGGCTTCTTTGATGCGTTTTGTGAACCGTACTACCCGCTGTTTTACCCTCTATCGAAATAATTGCCTGGAAACACAGGGGGTCAATGGGTATCAGCACCTGTATATTATCAAAATCTGTAACGAGCCTGGTATTTTTCAGGATAAATTGGCAGATGAGATCTATGTCAACAAAAGCAGCGTAACACGTCAGCTTTCCCTTCTCGAGCAAAATGGGTTTATTTATCGGGAGCCTTGTCCCAAGGACCGCCGTCAAATGATGGTGTATCCCACAGAAAAGGCACTTGCTTTGTACCCATCGGTGTTAGATGTGCGGAAATCCTGGAACGAGCGGATTGTGGAGGATTTCACCGAGGAGGAAAGGGAAACGCTGATCCGCCTCATGGAACGTGTCGCTGCAAAAGCAGAATCCCTTCTTTCTGAAATGGGAGAGGGAGGACATGCCGAATGAAACGGATTTTTGTCTATCTTCGCCCTCACGTACCGCGTATGATTTTGGGGGTCATCATCAAATTTATCGGGACTATTATGGACCTCTTTTTACCTTGGATACTCTCGCATATGATCGCCAATGTCGTCCCGCTGAAAGATATGGGGCTGATTTTGTTGTTCGGCCTTCTGATGCTGGTATGTTCGGTCGTCGCTTGGGCAGGGAATGTCCTAGCGAATCGTATGGCTTCGCGTGTTGCCAGGAATACGACGGAATGTTTGCGGCACGATCTTTTTTCGCGCATCTCCTACCTTTCCTGCCGGCAGACCGATGATTTTACGATCGCGTCGCTGGAATCACGCCTGACCACAGATACTTATAACATCCACCAGATGATCGGGATGATGCAGCGCCTGGGCATCCGTGCGCCAATTTTGCTGATCGGCGGCATCTCGATCACCATTTTTCTGGAACCGGTGCTGACGCTGGTGCTGCTGGCAATGCTTCCGTTTGTCGGGTTTGCGGTGTTTTTTATTTCCCGCAAAGGAATCCCGCTTTATACCAAGCTCCAAAAAGCTGTGGACGCAATGGTCCGCGTCGTCCGTGAGAATGCTTCCGGAGTTCGGGTCATCAAAGCACTTTCCAAAACCGAATATGAAAAAGCACGGTTTTCCCGGGTGAACCAGGATGTCGTAGACCGTGAAACCAAAGCGTCCGTTACGATGGCAGCGAGCAATCCTTTGATGAACCTTTTCCTGAACGCCGGGCTGACCCTGGTAGTCGTTGCCGGCGCGTTCCGGGTCTATGAGGGACAGACTGAGACCGCAACGATCCTGGCGTTTTTGACGTATTTTACGATCATCCTGAATGCATTGCTCTCGATCAACCGCATGTTTGTACTGTACTCACGCGGGGCAGCTTCTGCAAAGCGAATCGGCGAGGTGCTGGACACCCCGATGGATCTGCAGCAGGGCGAACCCGATCATGTGGATACCCCCTATCATATCACGTTTGATAACGTCAGTTTTGCTTATCATACCGGCAGGAAGGAAGCTGTTTCCGATATTTCCTTTGCGCTGAAAAAAGGAGAAACACTTGGGATTATCGGGCCGACCGGATGCGGGAAAAGTACCATCGTCAACCTTCTGGTCCGGTTTTATGACCCGGACAGCGGGAGCATCCGGATTCAGGGCGACGATATCCGCGGAATCCCGGAAGCGGAACTGCGGGCAAAATTTGGGATGGCGTTTCAAAACGATGTGCTATTTTCTGATACGATCGCAGAAAATATCCGCTTTGGGCGCGATTTGAATGAGGATGCAGTAAATAAGGCAGCAGAATGTGCGCAGGCGGCCGGATTTATTTCGGAAATCGACGAAGGATTGGACTATCATTTGACCATCCGGGGCTCGAACCTGAGCGGCGGACAAAAACAGCGGGTACTGATCGCCCGTGCAGTCGCGGCGCATCCGGAAATTCTGATCCTGGACGATTCCTCCAGTGCGCTGGATTACCAGACAGACGCGCGGCTGAGAAAAGCGCTGCGGGAAAACTGCGGCGACACCACCGTGATTGTGGTGGCGCAGAGGGTGAGTTCCATCCGGCATGCAGACCACATTCTGGTGATGGAGCAAGGAAAAGCGGCAGGGTATGGGACGCATGAAGAATTGATGCAGACCTGTGAGCCGTACCGGGAAACCAGTATTT
Source organism: uncultured Clostridia bacterium (assembly GCA_944381295.1). GTDB lineage: Bacteria > Bacillota > Clostridia > Oscillospirales > Acutalibacteraceae > CALWKP01. The sequence goes on from CALWKP010000055.1 coordinate 4,945, forward strand.
CGCAGATGGGAGGTGGAGATATTGGCGAATAGGACAGCGGTACAGGCCGGACAATCGAATACCGGGGAACGGAGGCTGAAAGATCGAAAATATGTCATTTTGCGGCTCTGGAAATACCTTTATCATTACAAATGGCTGTTAGCGCTGGCATTTGTGCTCACGGTTGCCGGAAACCTGTTCGGACTGGTAGGCCCCATGCTCTCGGGATACGCGATCGATGCGATCGTGGGGCCTGGAGACGTCAATTTCCCGAAGGTATTCTGGAACGCCGCATTGATGATTGGGTTTTATATCCTGTCGTCATTGCTCTCGTATATTTTAAGCCGCATTATGATTGTCCTGAGCCAGAAAACCATTTTCCAGATGCGCAAGGATGTTTTTGACAAACTGATGCAGCTACCTGTCGGGTATTTTGACCGCACCCAGGCCGGTGATATCATCAGCCGGATTTCCTACGATATCGATACAGTCAACGCATCGCTTACCAACGATCTTTTGCAGATCTGCACGAGCGTCATTACCGTGGTGGGGTCGCTGGTCATGATGCTGCTGATCGCACCGGAACTCGTCAGCGTGTTTGTGGTGACGATCCCTATCTCCATTGTCCTGACCCGGTATATGGCACGGAAGGTCCGGCCGTTGTTCCGGAAACGTTCGGCGAAGCTTGGCGAACTCAACGGGTTTGTGGAAGAGATTGTGAGCGGACAGAAAACGACAAAAGCATACCATCAGGAAGAAACGATGATTTCCCGGTTTGACCAGAAGAATGAAGAAGCTGTGGACGCCTATTACAATGCGGATTACTATGGCAGCATGACAGGGCCTTCTGTCAACTTTATCAATAACCTGTCGCTTTCGCTCATCAGTGTTCTGGGAGCGGTATTGTTTTTATTCCAGCGGATATCGCTCGGTGATTTGTCGTCATTTGTATTGTATTCGCGCAAGTTTTCCGGACCAATCAATGAAGTAGCGAATATTTTAAGTGAACTGCAATCTGCGTGTGCAGCGGCAGAACGGGTATTCCGGTTGATCGATGAAGAACCGGAACGGGAAGATGCACCTGACGCAGAAGAATTAACAGAAGTGCAGGGAGACGTCCGGATGGAACACATCAAATTCGGATATTTTCCGGGGCAGGAGATCATTCATGATCTAAGCTTTCACGCGGAACCGGGAAGTCTGACAGCCATTGTCGGACCGACCGGGGCAGGAAAAACAACGCTCATCAACCTGCTGATGCGGTTTTATGACCCGCAGGAAGGAAGCATCCTGGTGGATGGAAAAGAAATTCAGGGATTGACCCGGAAAAGCCTGCGGCGGGCGTATACGATGGTATTGCAGGACACCTGGCTGTTCACGGGGACGATCTATGAAAATGTGGCGTACGGGAAAGAGGACGCGACAAAAGAGGACGTCATCCGGGTATGCAAGGCAGCGTACATTCATGACGCGATCATGCAGATGCCGGACGGATATGAGACGGTACTGACAGGGGAAGGGTCTGGGCTGTCGAAGGGACAAAAGCAGATGCTGACGATCGCGCGGGCAATGCTTTTGGATTCCAAGATGCTGATTTTGGATGAAGCGACGTCAAACGTCGATACACAGACGGAAAAGAAAATCCAGCAGGCGATGCAGGAACTGATGAAAGGAAAGACCAGTTTTGTAATAGCGCACAGGCTTTCGACGATACAAAATGCGGACCACATTCTGGTGGTACAGGACGGGGACATTGTAGAACAAGGGACACATGAAAGCCTCATGGCAAAGAACGGGGTTTATGCGAATTTGTATTATTCTCAGTTTCATTAAATAGTTCGTTCAAATGCAATAAGAATTTTCTTTAGAAAAAGTGCGGGCACTAAGGCCCTATCCCATTGACAGCCAGGAGGAGGTCACGACGTGTTGCCCGCAGATCCGTCCCCCATCGTATGAAGAGGGCAAAAGCATTGTTTGCTTTTGCCCTCTCGACATAATGGGAACGCGAACGATTGGCCTTGTGCAGAAAAATGGGACATCTACTTTTGGAAAGTGTCTGCCGAAAAGGTACGATTGACAAGCCACAATGGCAATACGGTTGTCGGTCTCTTGTCCGGTCAGGCGAAAGACCGCTAAAATATGGAAAAAGCGGCTTTCCGGACCAATCAGCCGGAAAACCGCTTTTGTGCAGGAAAGTTTCCTGTTTTTTTATTTTTCAGCAGCCAGAACTTCTGAAGGCGCCTCTTCTGAGAGTACCACCTTATTCCTTGGAAAATAACAGAAATCAGACAAACATCGGGGAGACCGGCTTGTCCTCATAAATGCGTTCGATCGCTTCCGCAAATAACGGCGCTACCGGTAAGATCGTACAATTCGGCAATTCTTTCTCTTTCGACAGCGGAATGGTATCCAGCAGAACCAGTTCGGAAATCGGGCTGTTCTGGATCCGGTCAATTGCCGGTCCGGAGAGTACCGCATGCGTCGCACATGCCAATACCTCTACTGCCCCGCCGATTTCTACCGTCGCCTTCGCCGCGTTGCACAATGTCCCGGCGGTGTCGATCATATCGTCTACCAGGATCACTTTTTTCCCGCGCACGTCCCCAATGATGTTCATTACTTCACAGACGTTCGCCCTCTGACGGCGCTTATCAATGATCGCTAACGGGCATCCCAGTCTTGCGGCAAAATTCCTTGCCCTCGTTACGGAACCAAGGTCCGGCGATACGACAATGTAATCGTCCCTGTTCGGGCCAATCTTTTCTTTCAGATAGGATGACAGCAGCGGCGCCCCCAACAGATGATCCACCGGAATGTTGAAAAATCCCTGAATCTGCGGTGCATGCAGGTCCATCGTCAGAACACGGTCTGCACCTGCTGTCGTAATCAGGTCAGCTACCAGCTTTGCAGAGATCGGGTCACGTGCTTTTGCTTTGCGGTCCTGCCGCGCGTACCCGAAATACGGGATTACCGCGGTGATCCTTGCGGCCGATGCACGTTTCATGGCATCGATCATAATGAGAAGTTCCATGATGTTGTTGTTCACCGGTGCGCACGTCGATTGGACAATAAAGCAATCCGACCCGCGGACCGATTCGTGAAGCGATAGGGCGATTTCCCCGTCGCTGAATGTAGATACTTCCGATTTCCCCATAGGGAGCCCAAGACATTCAGAAATCTGCTTCGCAACATGCTGGTTCGCATTTGCGGCAAAAATTTTGATATCTTTCCCGTGAAAATTCATGGCGTTATGTTCCCCCTAAACAGAATGCCGCCCTCACCCTCTCCGAACGGCAAGGGCGGTATGTTTTTTTAAAGCCTTCCGGCATGATTGACTACTTGAAACGGCGCTGGCGCACTGCCCGGCGCAAATTCCGATTCCCTTGCGTTGATCTGGCTCAGGATACTTCCATCGCCAACCATACAGGAATCCAATACAGTATTTGGTCCAATGGTGCAGCCTTTTCCAATCACCGTCTTGCCATACACCAGTGTCCCAGGATAGATCCGCGTCCCTGCCCCAATGACAGCGTCCGGACCAATCAGCACACCATCTTTGCATGGGATAACGACCCCTTGCGCAAGAAGCTTCCGGAAAATCTTTTCCTGCGCGATCCCATTCAGGTCTTGAAGCTGCGCACAGTCGTTTGCCCCGAGCACCGCCGATGCGTCGTCACTGGCGTATGCCCCTGCTTTCCTGCCTTCTTCCAACAGAAGCTTTACCGCGTCCGGTAAATAATATTCCCCTTGGGCGTTGTGGTTCTGAATTTTCCCGAGCACCGGGAGCAGGTCGTCTACACGGAACCAGAATGCCCCGGAATTTACTTCCGAAATCCGCAGCGTTTCTTCGTCCGCGTCTTTTTGCTCGATGATCGCCCGCAACGCTTGTGTCTGAGGGTCCCGCACGATCCTTCCGTATCCTGTCGGGTCCCCGACCTTCGCGGAAATTACCGTCACGGAGTTCCCTCCGTTATGATGCGCCTCATAAGCGCCCGCGATCAGTTCCGCGCTCAGAAACGGGGAATCCCCGTTCAAAATCAGCACATCCCCGCCGCGATGGGATTCCAGGAATCCCTGTGCTGTCATTACGGCATGGCCTGTCCCGCGGCGTTCGCTCTGCCATACGCGTGCAACCCCGCTGTGCGACGACCCTTCCAGATATCCTTCGACTTGTTCCCGTAAATATCCTGTCACAACACAGCGGTCACCAATCCCCGCCGCCGCTGTGGCGTCCAATACCCATTCCAGCATCGGTTTGAGCAATACTTCAAACAGAACTTTCGGACGCTCTGATTTCATCCGTTTCCCCTCGCCTCCTGCGAGGATCACGGCGCATTGATTTTCCGGCATGTCTGTTCCTCCATCAACGACTCAATAAATCATATATACTATTATCTCAATTGACGCGGCATTTTTCAAGCCTTTTTTCCATTTTGTCCGGGATTTGGGCAACTTAGCCAAATATAAAAAAGTTTACAGAAATATCCCTCGGATTTGTGGAAAAAAATATAGCAATCGCCCCTGTTTTTTGGTATAATAAATCGGAAGGACTGGCCTTGCGCCTGCATTCACATCGAATGTACCTGTCCGCACAGGTCGGTTCGGCTGTTTTTACCAGCAAATTGGGGCTTTATCCCCCCGATTTCAATAACTTAGGAGGTTGATTGTCATGAGCCACAAATACGTTTACCTTTTTTCCGAGGGTAACGGCAAAATGAGAGAGCTTCTCGGCGGCAAAGGTGCAAACCTGGCTGAGATGACCGTGCTCGGAATGCCCGTTCCGCAGGGCTTCACGGTCTCCACTGAGGCCTGCACCAAATATTATGAGGACGGCCGTCAGATCAATGCAGAGATCCAGGCTGAAATTTATGAGTATCTCGGCAAAATGGAAGAGATCTGCGGAAAGAAATTCGGCGATCCGTCGAATCCGCTGCTCGTTTCTGTACGTTCCGGTGCAAGGGCTTCCATGCCCGGTATGATGGACACCATCCTGAACCTCGGTCTCAATGATACCGTTGTTGAAGGACTGTCCGCTTTCACGAACAACCCGCGTTTCGCATATGACTCTTATCGCCGTTTCATCCAGATGTTCTCCGACGTCGTTATGGAACTGCCGAAGTCTGAGTTTGAAAAGATCATCGACGCCAAGAAGGAAGAAAAAGGCGTGAAGATGGATACCGAACTCGATGCGGAAGATATGAAGGATCTCGTCGTCCGCTTCAAGGCGTTCTACAAAGAGAACAAGGGCGAAGATTTCCCGACCGACCCGAAAGTACAGCTCATGGAAGCTGTCAAGGCTGTGTTCCGTTCCTGGGATAACCCGCGTGCGAACGTATACCGCCGTATGAACGAAATCCCGTATGACTGGGGTACCGCTGTCAACGTACAGGCGATGGTATTCGGTAACTCCGGAAATAACTCCGGTACCGGTGTTGCGTTCACCCGTAACCCTGCTACCGGCGAAAAGGCTCTGTTCGGGGAATACCTCATCAACGCTCAGGGCGAAGACGTTGTTGCTGGTATCCGTACTCCGGAACCGATCAGCCATCTGAAAGATGCGATGCCGGAAGTGTACAACCAGTTTGCAGAGATCGCGAACAAGCTGGAACAGCATTATTCCGACATGCAGGATATGGAATTCACCATTGAAAACGGCAAACTCTACATGCTCCAGACCAGAAACGGCAAGAGGACTGCTGCTGCTGCGCTGAAGATCGCGGTAGACCTGGTAGACGAAGGCATGATCTCGGAAGAAGAAGCCGTTCTCCGTGTAGAACCCAAGCAGCTCGACGCATTGCTGCATCCGCAGTTTGACGCTGCTGCACTCAAGAAAGCAGAAGTCATCGGCAAGGGTCTTGCGGCATCCCCGGGCGCTGCCTGCGGTAAAGTCGTGTTCACTGCCGAAGATGCAAAAGAATGGGCGGCAAAGGGCGAAAAGGTCATCCTGGTCCGTCTGGAAACCTCTCCGGAAGACATCGAAGGTATGGCTGCTGCTCAGGGCATCCTGACCGTCCGCGGCGGTATGACCTCTCACGCAGCGGTTGTCGCACGTGGTATGGGTACCTGCTGTGTATCCGGCTGCGGCGAGATCGTTGTGGACTATGATGCAAAACAGTTCACCCTTGGCGGCAAGGCTTACAAAGAGGGCGACTACATTTCCATCGATGGTTCCACCGGTAACATCTACGGCGAAGCTGTCCCGACCACCGAAGCTTCCATTTCCGGTGATTTCGGCCGCTTCATGGCATGGGCTGACAAGGAGCGCAAGCTTCAGGTTTACACCAATGCCGATACTCCGAGAGATGCAAAACAAGGCCGTGATTTCGGTGCAGAAGGCATCGGCCTGTGCCGTACCGAGCACATGTTCTTCGAAGGCGACCGTATCAAGGCAATGCGTGAAATGATCGTTGCCAAGACTGTGGAAGCCCGCAAGGAAGCTTTGGCAAAGATCATGCCGTATCAGCAGGGCGACTTTGAAGGCCTGTTTGAAGTGATGGACGGCAACCCGGTAACGATTCGTTTCCTGGACCCGCCGCTGCATGAATTCCTCCCGACCAAGGAAGAAGATATCAAGGAACTGGCAGAAGACCTGAAGATCACCGTTCAGGATCTGAAGAACGTCATTGCCAGCCTGCACGAATTCAACCCGATGATGGGCCATCGTGGATGCCGTTTGGCAGTCACCTATCCGGAAATCGCGGAAATGCAGACCACCGCAGTTATCAACGCGGCGATCAATGTATCCAAAAAGACCGGCAAGATGGTTACCCCGCTCATCATGATCCCGCTGGTAGGCGAAGTGAAAGAACTCAAGTATGTCAAGGACGTTGTTGTTGCTACAGCGGACAAGCTCATCAAGGCATCCGGCCTGGATATGAAGTATGAAGTCGGTACCATGATCGAGATCCCGCGTGCTGCTCTGACCGCTGACGAGATCGCGAAGGAAGCAGAGTTCTTCAGCTTCGGCACCAACGACCTGACCCAGATGACGTTTGGCTTCAGCCGTGACGACGCTGGTAAGTTCCTGGATGCTTACTATGAGAACAAGATTTATGAATCCGATCCGTTTGCTCACCTCGACCAGGTCGGCGTTGGCAAGCTGGTGAAGATGGCTGCTGAACTCGGCCGTGCAACCCGTCCGGACATCCATCTGGGCATCTGCGGCGAACACGGCGGCGACCCGACTTCTGTCGAGTTCTGCCATAGAGTTGGCCTGAACTATGTATCCTGCTCGCCGTTCCGCGTGCCGATCGCACGTTTGGCTGCTGCGCAGGCTGCTATCAAGGAGAAGAGGGCAAAGGCGTAAGCTTATCCGATTCCCCGGAAAATCCTATAAAAATGGCGCGCCGTCCTTGTGAAAGGGCGG
>CALWKP010000056.1 GCA_944381295.1 uncultured Clostridia bacterium
CTACAATTGATGCTTTAGTTGCAGGTGGTTCCACCAATCATGCAGACGCCTTTGAAAAAGCGATCCAGTTATTTGATCCGCTATCTTCCAATGCAAAAATTATAGTCATGTTTACGGATGGAATGACAACTTCCGGACCTCTTCCCTCCCCTGTCGCTGCGGCAGCAAGAGCTTCTGGAATTATCATTTACTGCATTGGCCTGACAGGCGAGGATGGGATTGACATCAATGTACTGAATGATTGGGCAACCGATCCTGACAGTTCTCATGTGGCTGTAACGCCGGATGACTCTGATCTGGAAGACCTATTTAAAAATTTGGCTGCAAACATTTCTAAAACCGGTGCCACGAATATTGTCATCGACGAAGTAATTAACTCTGACTTTATGATTACCAGTATGTTACCTCCCACCAAAGGTACCGTCATGATGGTAAATCCTACTACGATCCAGTGGAAAATTCCGGAATTGGGTGTCTCTGCAAATGAAGGGGCTACATTGGAATTTTATATCAAACATGTTGTCCAAAATTCCGGAGATAAACTGGTGAATCAGTCCATCACGTATTCCGATAATGAAGGAAATGTCGTCAGTTTTCCCACTCCTTCGGTAATGGTAGAATGCGGAATTGTGGTGAATCCGGAACCCTGTCCTGTTCCCGTTGAATTGACAATCGACGGATGTCAGGATTCAGTCATTCTCGATCTCGGGGACACTTACCTGGAATCTTTGGGACGAATTCTCCAAATGGATGTCACTGTCAAAAATGTTTGTCCCGGAAAGCGGGTAGCCTTGGCAGTAATCCTCACGGAAGTCGCTCCAGACGGCACCGAATATCAGCGAGGTATGAAAGCCATTACCATTCCCGCCCACAACTATCCGACATGTCGGGATATTCTGGTCAAATGCATCAAATTTGTCTTACCGGAAGATTTAGACGTTTCCGGAGGATCTCCTGATGCAATGTGCAATGCAAGAAATTTTAAAGCGCGCTTTATTGCACACAATATCGATACAGACTATCAATGCTGCAATTCCCTGATTACTGTAATCTGAAAAAACACCTATTCCCTCCTGCATCGGAGCGGAATAGGTGTTTTTTACAATTTATAGACGAATCCCATATGTCCCGGTGACATCATCTTGAAACAGAGGGATGTGCGGAGGGAAAAAAGTAAACCATGCAAACAATACAACGACTCCAATAAAAATAGAAATCACTAATTTTTTCGATATCCCATTCCCATACCGGTACACATGCCATCCCAGAAGCTGCCCAAAGCATACTGCCAATAACAAAATCAAAATGTCTACCCACAAAACTTCTACTCCAAAAGCCTCAGTATAGAAATAGTACAACAGCGGTATTGTAACGATCGATATTCCCAATGCTGTCAGCGCTCCCGCAAACCACTTATTCTGATCGATCTCCTGAACTTCCTTTTGCAGCCATCCATAAAGAGACCACCATAAAATTACAGGCCAAAGAACCATTTTGGTATGTTCCCATACGCTTTCATTGACAGCCGTAAAAATTCCTGCTACCGGATGCCCCCAGAAAAACTCATAGGCATAGTGCATAACCGTCCCCAGGATAAATAATGCCGGAATTCCCATAATGATCCATTTTTCCGGATCAGACAATGCTTTCCTCCTCATACTCCGTCATCTCCTTTTGTTTCTGTGACGAATCCAGTTTATGCTTGAAGCAGGAAACCTATGACTTTTTCCGGAATATCATCATGGTTTTTCACAAAAGGCCATAGAATATTTATGGAAAGTATTTCCTGGGAGATGAAGAATATGTGTAAAACTTGTAAACTAGAGATCAAGGATCATGATCCGGAACCTCTGGTCGCAAATATTGCCTGTCTTTCACAAAGAAATCAAAATTTCCGTACTGCACTATGGACAGGCAGCTGCCTGCAATTAATCCTGATGTGTATTTATTATAAAAAAATAAATAATTCATCTTGAATTTTATGCCACTTGGTGATATAATGCAGTTCCTGGCCTTTTTTAGGCCAGGAATTTTTGCTGTATCATATCTGCACAATGGGGATATCCTTTTCCGAAAACGGGCGGATGATCAAAGCAAATAAAGGGAGGGATGAGCTTTCACTGTGCCTTTCAAAATCTCGGATATGAAAACGTCAGTTTGTCAAACAGTGAGGAGGCGCAAAAATGATTGAGCTGAAAAACATCAGCAAAACTTTCAAGGTGGCAAAACGCAACGCCGGTTTCTCGGAAGCGGTCAAGGCTTTGTTTAAAAAGGAGTATACCTATATCCATGCCTTGCAGGAGATATCCTTTACCATCAACGACGGCGAAATGGTGGGATACATCGGACCTAACGGCGCCGGAAAGAGCAGTACCATCAAGGTCATGAGCGGTATTTTGACGCCGGACAGCGGGGAATGTATCATCAACGGCCGCATCCCCTGGAAGGACAGGATTGCCCATGTACAGGATATCGGCGTCGTTTTCGGGCAGAGGTCTCAGCTTTGGTGGGACGTCCCCGTCATTGATAGCTTTGAGCTGATCCGTGATATTTACCGGATCGCCCCCGCCGCCTATCAAAAGATGTCCTCGCAGCTGATCGAGCTTTTGGATCTCAGTGAAATCGTAAGGACTCCGGTAAGGCAGCTTTCCCTTGGCCAAAGGATGCGGTGCGAGATTGCCGCTTCACTGCTGCACAATCCGAAGATCCTTTTTCTGGACGAGCCCACGATCGGCCTTGACGCGGTTTCCAAAATCGCTGTCAGGGATTTTATCAAGACCATTAACCGTGAAAACAAAACGACAGTCATCCTGACCACCCACGATATGCAGGATATCGAAGCTTTGACAGAAAGGATTTTGCTGATCGGGAAAGGGAAGATCCTGCTCGACGGCTCATTATCAGAGCTCAAGGCGCGGAACTCCAGCTACAAGACTTTGACGGTTGAGTATTCCGGGGGTACACTGCCCGTCTGCGAGCACATGAACGTGGTCAAAAATCTTGACGGCCATGCGGAGATCGTGATCGACACCCTGTCCCTGACAGTATCACAGGCGATTTCCTTCCTCTCTTCCCAGGTGGACGTGAAAGACATCTCTATTGCGGGCGAAACCATCGATGAAATGGTGGTCTCCCTGTATAAGGAATTTGCGCTATGAAAAAGTATCTATCATTTTTCCGGATCAAATTTGTGGCGGGGCTCCAATACCGCGCTGCGGCGTGGGGCGGCATGGTTACCCAGTTCTTTTGGGGAGGAATGTCCCTCCTGATGTACTGGGCATTTTATCAAAACGGGGAAAACAGCTTCCCGATGACTTTCCCGGAGCTTTCCAACTACATTTGGCTGCAGCAGGCGTTTCTTTCGTTGTTCGCAATGTGGTTCTTCGACAGCGAAATCTTCGACGCGATCACCACCGGCAATATCGCTTATGAGCTCTGCCGCCCCTGCAGCCTCTACGCCATG
>CALWKP010000057.1 GCA_944381295.1 uncultured Clostridia bacterium
TACTCAAGCCCCCGGCTTTGCCGGGGGTCCTGACTATCATTCTGTGATCTTTCTAAAGAATCATTCTCTTGATTCTTTCACTTCTCTCTGTGGCGATTTTGTCTTTTTCAATAGGATCATCGCCAAAATTCCAGCCAGCAACGATGTACAGGGCAAATTGAGCCACAATCCATTTAAGCCCATTGGCCATAAAATTCCAATCCATAAAAGGGGAAAAATCAGTGCAGTCGCTACCGAGATCAAAGATGCCTGCATTGGTTTTTCAATAGCTGAAAAAAAGCTCTGTGCTGCAAACGAAAACCATCTTGTGACATAAGACATGCTGAACAACAGCAATGCGGATATTGACATTTCTAGGAATTGATGGTCTGCGGTATCAATGAAAAGCCCGGTGATTTCTCTCGGAAAGAAAAAAATTACTCCCGACGAAATAATCGACAAAATTGCACTTGCCACAAAACATCTGCGCTTGATCGCATTTACACGCCCATAATCTCCTGCGCCCCAGTTATATCCGATCGCAGGTTGTAACGAATCACACATTCCATATAAAAGCGGTTGGATAAATCCATCCACATACATCAAAATTCCATATACAGAAACAGCCGAAGCGCCACCTACACGCAGCAGAATCATATTCATTAAAATAGAAGTAATCCTTGCCGCAATATTATTTAAAAAATTCGGACTTCCAAACGCAACAATTTGTCGAATCATTCGGACATTGAATTTCGGTTTGCAAAAATGAAGCTGCAATGTCCCTCTGAAAAACGGATAAAAGGCTAGGAGTACGCAGACAAACATTCCGGTGCACGTTGCCAACGCAGCACCCCAAATCCCCCAACGGAACCAAAATAAAAACAGGAATTCTAAAATCCCGCTCAATACCGACATTACCATATTCAAGATCATACTGCTTTTGATTTTCCCGCAGATCCTGAGATAATTATCTACCGCAAAAATAATGGTTGTTACCGGAGAACATAGCGCATATACCCGTAAATATTCCACTGCCGGTTTTGCCAAAGTTTCGTCTGCCCCCATCATTCTGATCCAGGAAGGAGCTGCTACGAACAGAATTCCCCCTAAAACAAAACCTGTGGCAACAATCAGTATGCAAGCACAGGTAAAAATATTATTTGCTTCTTTTTCATCTTTTTCTCCAAGCTTCACGGAAATTGGAACCGACGATCCTACCCCGATTAAATCTGCAAGTGAAAAATTCACAATCACCAACGGCATCGCCAAATTTAATGCAGCAAATGCATTGTCCCCCAAAATCTGTCCTACATAGATTCCATCGATTAACTGATAGAGTGCGGAAGCCAACATTCCTATGGAACCAGGAATCGCTGCAAATAAAAACAGTTTTGTCGGCGGCGTTTTGGCAAATAACGTCTTGTAATCCATCATGATCCTCCTATCCGTCAAATTGCCATTGCATTTTTTCCAGAATAGTGTAAACTATGGAGTAACTCCATAGTCAAGAGGGATGTTTTGATGAATCGGAAGGAAGAAAAAATTTATTCAACAGGGGAATTTTCTACTTATTTTGGAATCAAAAAGGACACCTTGTTGTATTACGATAGAATTGGTTTATTCCATCCTGCCGGAATCCAAGAGAATGGGTATCGCTATTATACTGCTTCACAAATTTCAACTTTCGGAACTCTTCTTTCCTTGCGGGAAATGGATGTTCCCATCCGTGAAATTCAGGATTATTGCTGCAATCCTTCGCCAGAACGTTTAGAGCGAATGGCTTCCACTCAAGTTTCCCGAATCGATCAGGAAATTAAAAAACTCAAAGATATCCGAAAACTCTTTTTAAAAGTCATTGATGCCACTCAGGAAGCACTATCCGCTGAGCTTGATCGTGTAAGCATCCAGTCGCTGCCTGCATCCCGCTTTTTATACAGTTCACCCAACACCTCTGACACAGACAGTTCCCTCCAGCAGTGGTGGAAAATCTATAAAGATTTTCTTATAGAAACAAATGCTGTCGGAGTGGTTTACATTGGGTCTGTAATCTCTCTTCGTGATTTGGAAAAAGGCCAATTTAAACGCGTAGAACGGCTCTTTCTCCCGTCCTTTAACCGTGCCGGATCTCTTCGGGAAGCAGGCATCTATGCTGTACTTTATCATAAAGGTGATTTTGATAGTCTTCCAAAGGTTTATCCCCATCTTATCCAGGAAATCAAAAATCAAGGGTTCCTTATTGCAGGGGATGCCTATGAAGATTATTTGATCGAGGAATTGGCAGCCCCCCATCCCGGTGAATACATCACCAAAATTACCATTAGAGTTGCTCCTCAACAGGACTGAAAAGATTTTTCCTGAAGAAATTTTTCTTGACAAACCGGATATCCCATGCTATTCTTAGTGCCAGAGTGAGCTCAAAAGGCGTCACGAAGGGGTACACCACCACGGGTGTAATCTTTCGTGACGCCTTTTTTCTTTGCAAAAGGAGGAATTCCCTTGAAAATCCAAATTAACGGAGAGGCTTCCAACATACCTCAAACCACTACAGTTTTAGGATTATTGGAAGAACGCGGCCTACGGCAGGACCGTGTTGCCGTAGAACGGAATGGAACGATTGTCCCTCGCGCCAAATTTGCGGAGACAATACTTTCGGAGGGCGACAAAGTGGAAATCGTCCGTTTTGTCGGCGGCGGATAATGATCTCAAAAAAACAACTGGATACGGTCTTAGAGGAACGCCATGGAACTGCCGTCCAGGCATGTTTTTCTTCTGCAACCGTTGGTATCGCTGGTCTGGGAGGCTTAGGGTCCCAGATCGCCATCCATCTGGCAAGGCTCGGAGTCGGTCACCTGATTCTTGTAGATTTTGATTCCGTTGATTTGTCCAACCTAAACCGGCAGCACTATTTTCTCCGCCATGTAGGAAAGCCAAAACCCGAGGCTCTCGCTGAACAGATCCATGAAATCAATCCATATCTGCGCTGCGATACTTATCCTGTCCGAGTCACATCACAAAACGCCTGTTCCTTATTTTCGGACTGCTCAGTTATTTGCGAGGCTTTTGACTTGGCAGATCAAAAAGCTATGTTTGTTGAAGCGATCTTATCCGGGCTGCCTGGCATCCCGTTGGTTTCCGGTTCAGGAATGGCTGGCACTGCTTCCGCTAATCTCATTCGGACTGAGCAGCCTATGGGCCGTCTCTATCTTTGCGGAGATGGGGAAAGCGATTTGGGTTTCGGCAGCCTGATGAGCCCACGCGTGGGTGTTTGTGCTGCACATCAGGCCACCATGGTCATGCGGCTTTTATTAGGAGACACTTTCCCCTGAGGTTCCGATTTCTCCTAAAATCCAGGTTTCAGAAAAATTGTCCATAGCCAAATTCGGAACCTTACGTAGCATTTTTACTTACCGTATACTTATTCTGCAGGAAGTTCTGATGTGCAATGAGCGCACCGTGTTGCCGCTACCGGAATTTCGCTGCAACAATAGGGACATTTCTTTGTTTTCGGCGCTTCTTCTTGGAGCTCTTTCCTGCGCAGGCTCAACAGCTTATTGACAACTTTCAGCAGGCAGAACAACACCAGCGCCATAATCAGGAAATTGATGACTGAGGTCAGAAATGCCCCATATCGCAGCTCAATACCTCCAATGGTCAATACGAACGAACTTAAATCCGTATTTCCTGCAATCCCAAGGATTGGGTTAATCAGGTTTTCTGTCAACGACGTGACGATGCTGGAAAAGGCGCCGCCGATGATTACACCAACGGCCATATCCATCACATTTCCGCGTAATGCAAACGCCCGGAATTCTCGCATAAATTTTTTCATATGATTCACCTCGTTCCCAGTGTACCCTGCTTTTCCATTTCCGTCAACTCATCTTGATAAAAAATCCGTTTTATCATAGAAAGGAAGTATTTTTATGCAAGTCAATCAAGATAAATTTCTCCTCGGAGGCCATGAATTCACTTCGCGCTTTATTCTGGGTTCCGGAAAATATTCTCTGGATCTGATTCGTGCTGCTGTGGAAAATGCCGGCGCCCAAATCATTACACTTGCGCTCCGGCGTGCAAACTCGGACACTGACAGTATCCTCGACCACATACCGGAAGGCGTTACTTTGCTGCCAAATACTTCCGGCGCCCGCAACGCATCGGAAGCTGTCCGTATTGCCCGCCTTGCCAGAGAATGTGGGTGCGGCGATTTCGTCAAAATAGAAATCATGCGGGATACCAAGTATCTTCTCCCGGATAACCAGGAAACGATCAAAGCGACGGAAATCCTCGCAAAAGAAGGCTTTGTCGTCATGCCCTACATGTATCCGGATCTCAATGTAGCCCGGGATCTTGTCGATGCCGGGGCCGCATGTATCATGCCGCTCGGCGCTCCTATTGGTTCTAACAAAGGTCTGGCTACAAAAGACTTCATCCGCATTTTGATAGACGAAATTGACCTTCCTATTATTGTAGATGCCGGAATCGGACGCCCTTCTCAGGCATGCGAAGCAATGGAAATGGGCGCGGCCGCTGTAATGGCAAACACTGCTATCGCTACTGCTGGTAATATTCCTGCCATGGCAGAAGCTTTCAAGCAGGCGATTCAAGCCGGACGTACTGCGTATTTATCTGGACTGGGACGTGTCATTGAACACGGCGCATCTGCTTCTTCCCCTCTGACCGGATTCCTTGCTGATTAAGGAGGCATTTTCTATGG